>NZ_JBYSXL010000095.1:0-14038 GCF_058782155.1 Methylobacterium sp. FW306-05-D | reverse complement strand
CCCCCACACCCACCCCGCGCCGCAGCGGCGCCGGTGGCGGCCTGTCTAGCCCGAGATCGGTGCGGGCGCGAATCCGCCGCGTCCGCCGAAGGCCCCGTGCTGCCACCCGAGTACCTGCACCCGAGTACCTGCACCCGAGTGCCGCCGCGCCCGCATCGCGGCCTTCGTGTCGCGGCCCCACGGTCAAACTTCGGCCTCGCCACGGGCCTAACGGAGCCTTAACCACGATCCGGCCGCGCCTCCTCGCCGGCCTTCCCCTCCCCCTCCGGGCCCCTTGCGCACATGCTGAAAACCGCCTTCGTCGCCGCACGGGACCGGCAGCGCCTCGGGGAGATCGCGTCCGTCCTCATCGGCTTCGGCGTCACCAAGGTGGTCGAGCGCCTCGGCCTCGCCCAGGTGGCGCGCCTCGCCAAGCGCCGGACGCCGCAGGTGGACATCGCCCGCCTGTCGCAGCCCCAGCGGGTGCGGCGCGCCATCGAGACCCTGGGGCCGACCTTCGTCAAGCTCGGCCAGATCCTGGCGAGCCGGCCCGACCTGCTGACCCCGGAATGGACCGAGGAGCTGGAGAAGCTCCACAGCCAGGTCTCGCCGATCCCCTGGGAGCGCATCCGGCCCCAGCTGGAGGAGGATCTGGGCGGCCCGGCCGCCGAGATCTTCGCCGAGTTCGACACCACGCCGCTCGCCGCCGCCTCCATCGCCCAGGTCTACCGCGCCCGCCTGCAGACCGGCGAGGAGGTGGTGGTGAAGGTGCTGCGCCCCGGCCTGCGCAAGACCATCGAGGCGGACCTGCGCCTGATGGGCCACGCCACCCGCATCGTGGTCGACGAGTGGCCGGAATTCGGGCGCTACCAGCCCCAGGAGCAGATGCGCCACCTCGCCAGCGGCCTCTACGGCGAGCTCGACCTCATCAACGAGGCCCGCAACTGCGAGACCATCGCGGCGATCTTCGCCGACCGCGACGACATCGTGGTGCCCAAGATCCACTGGGAATGGACCTCCGAGCGGGTGCTCGTGCAGGAATTCGTGCACGGCATCCCGCCCAACGACCATGCCCGCCTGGACGCCGCCGGCTACGACAAGGTGCTGCTCGCCCAGAAGGGCACCGATGCCTTCCTGCAGATGGCGCTGATCGAGGGCGTGTTCCACGCCGACCCGCATCCCGGCAACATGCTGATCATGCCGGGCAACCGGATCGGCTTCATCGATTTCGGCATCATCGGGCGCCTGTCCCAGCGCCGCCGCACCCAGCTCCTGATGCTGATCGGCGCCATGCTCAAGGAGGATTCCGACGGGCTGATGGCGGTCCTCCTCGACTGGAGCGGGTCGAGCAACCCGGACCTGACCAAGCTCGAGGCCTCGTCGCAGGCCTTCGTGGCTCGCCACACCGGCGCCACCCTGGATTTCGGGGCGCTGCTCACCGACTTCATGACCATGGCCCGCGAGAACGATCTCGCCATGCCCACGGATCTGGCCATCCTGTTCAAGGGGCTGGTGACCGCCGACGGCGTGATGCGCCAGCTCGACCCCGGCTTCGACCTGTTCTCGGCCGCCGGCCCCACCGTGCGGCGCAAGCTCGCCTCGCAGTTCTCGATCAAGGGCCTGACCCGCAAGGTCGAGGCGGTGGGGGCCGGCCTGTTCGGCGCGGCCTCCGAGCTGCCGACCCTGATCCACCTCATGCTGGTGCGCCTGAAGCAGGGCCGCGTCACCGTCGAGATCGAGCTGAAGGGCATCGAGAAGCTCACCCGCGGCATCGAGCGCGCCGCCGCCCGCATCGCCGTGGCGCTCATCGTCGCCGCCTTCGCGACGCAGCTCGCCCCGCGCTTCATGGACCTCGGCACCCCCGCCTTCATCACGGTCGGCGCCATGGTCTGCGTGATCGGGATCGGCTGGCTGGTCCTGCTCGGGCGCAACAAGTAGCGGGGCGGGCGCCCCCTAGGACGCCGCGGCGGGCTCGGCCGCGCGGGGGCGGACGCCGGAATAATCCACCGTCGCCCGCGCCTTCGACAGGTCGTGGGCGTTCTGGAGGTTGAGCCAGAATTGCGGCGTGGTCCCGAAGCGGACGCCGAGCCGGATCGCGGTGTCGGCGGTGATGCCGCGCCGGCCCCGGATGATCTCCGAGACCCGGTTCGGCGGCACGCCGATCTCCGCCGAGATCTGCCGGGCCGAGAGGGCGAGCGGCGTCAGGTACTCCTCCACGAGGATCTCGCCGGGATGGGTGCGGATGCGGGCCATGGCCGATCTCCTGTTCGGTGTTTCAATGGTAGTCGACGATCTCGACATGTTCCGGGCCCTGCTCCGTCCAGACGAAGCAGATCCGCCACTGATCGTTGATGCGGATGCTGTGTTGGCCGGCGCGGTTTCCCTTCAGCAGTTCCAGCCGGTTCCCCGGCGGTGAGCGCAGATCGTCTAGGGTCGTCGCGGCGTCGAGCATGTCGAGCTTGCGCGTCGCGACCTTCTCGAATGCGCGCCACTGACGATGGCAGGGGCCGCCCTCGAAGAGCGCCTCGGTGTGCTTGTCTGCGAAGCTCTGGATCATGGGTCTTGTACGCGATACGTCGAACGTATCGATCGGTCGTGGTGTTTGCAAGCGTGGGATGTCGGACCTCCGTGGTGTATTCCACATACGAAGGACTGAGCAGGTCTCTCATGATCCGCTGCCGCCCGTCAGACGGGTGCGCGTGCCGGTGCCATGGTCCGCGTGATCGGGATCGCCTGGATGGTCTGTTGGGGCGCAACGAAGGAGTGCGGCTCACCCCACCCGCCGCTTCAGCGGCGCGTCGAGGCCGCCGATGCGGAACCAGTGGTAGCCGTAGCGCTCCATCATCAGGCAGTGGCGACCGTCGTCGTCGGATTCGCAGCGGCGGCCGGTGAGGAGGTCGACGAGGACGCGGCCCTCCGGGCCTTCCACGCCGGCCGAGAGCTCGACCTCCATGGGCGTGCCCGCGAGGTTGTGCACGCAGAGAACGGAATTGCCCTCCCAGTCGTACCGGATCGCCAGGATCGCCGGCGAGGCCGTCTCGATCACCACAAAGTCGCCCCAGCCGATCTCCGGCACCTCCTTGCGGGTGCGGATGATGCTCTCCATCCAGTTGAGGAGCGAGCCGCGGTCGTGGCGCTGGCGCGCCACGTTGACGTGGTCGAAGCCGTAGGCGCCGTGGTCGATCACCGGCAGGGTCGGGGTCTCGCTCCGTGTGAAGCCGCCCTGGGCCTCCCCGCTCCACTGCATCACCGTGCGGGCGCATTCGCGCTCCTTGAGGGAGAGGTCGTCGCCCATGCCGATCTCGTCGCCGTAGCGCAGCACCGGCGTGCCCGGCAGGGTGAACATCAGCGAATAGGCGAGCTCGATGCGCTGCTGGTCGCCGCCGAGCATCGGGGCGAGGCGGCGCCGGATGCCGCGGTCGTAGAGCTGCATCCCCTTCTCGGGCCCGAAGGCGGAGAACACCGTCTGGCGCTGGGCCTCGGTGAGGCGGCCGAGGTCGAGCTCGTCGTGGTTGCGCAGGAACACCGCCCACTGGGCGGAATCGGGCCGGTTCCAGGTCTTGCGCATGGCCTTGGCCAGGGGCCGCCCGTCGCCCGCCGCGAGGCCGTAGAACAGCGCCTGGTTGACCTGGAAGTTGAACAGCATGTGCAGCCGGTCGGCGTCGTCGCCGAAATAGTCGAGGTCCTTCTTGGGCAGGATGTTGGCCTCGCCCAGGATGATGGCGTCGCCCTGGCGCCACTGCAGGAACTCGCGGAAGTCGCGCAGCATGTCGAACTGCTCGTCGGGCTCGCCCGCGACCTCCGGGCCCTTCCTGGCGATCACGAACGGCACCGCGTCCATGCGGAAGCCCGAGACCCCGAGCTGGATCCAGAAGCCCATGATCTTCTGGATCTCCTCCCGCACCGCCGGGTGGGCGGTGTTGAGGTCGGGCTGGAACGGCATGAAGCGGTGGAAGTAGTAGGCCCCCGCCTTGGCGTCGCGGGTCCAGGTGGTCGTCTGGACGCCGGGGAACACCATGCCCTCGTCGGCGTGGGGCGGCTTGGTCTTCGACCAGACGTACCAGTCCCGGTAGGGCGAATCCGGGTCGGAGCGGGCGGACTGGAACCAGGGATGCTGGTCCGAGGTGTGGTTGACCACGAGGTCGATGAGGACGCGCAGGCCCCGCTGCTTGGCCGCGTGGGTGAAGGCGACGAAGTCCCCGAGCGAGCCGTAATCCGGGTCGACGCCGTAATAGTCGGAGATGTCGTAGCCGCCGTCGCGCTTGGGCGAGGGCTGGAACGGCATCAGCCAGATCGCCGTGATGCCGATGCCCTGCAGGTAGTCGAGCCGGCGCTCCAGCCCGGCGAAGTCGCCGATGCCGTCGCCGTTGCCGTCGAGGAAGGTGCGGACCGACAGGCAGTAGACGACGGCGTTCTTGTACCAGAGGTCCTTGATCATGCCGGCGTCTCCGGGGGCGGCCGCCCCGGGCCACAACGCGGTCCGGGCGAAAGCGTTGCCGCTGGGGCACGCCCCAAGCGTGGCCCTGCCGTCCTTAAATCAGCCGCCTTGTGCAGCGCATCTGCCACGCTCCGGCACGCGGTCTCGGCTATGACCGTGCGGCCCCTCCGCGCCACGACCCCATTCCCGGTATCCCGGCCCGCATGAACATCATCCTGATCAAGCTGTTCGCCACCGCGCTGACGCTCAGTCAGGTCACGACGCGGCCGGATGCGGTGAAGACGCAGTTCGATCCCGTGACCGACCGGGCCCAGGTGGTGCAGATCCTGCGCGACGGCTGCGCCCACATGCGCAAGGCCTTCGACATCGAGGACATCAACCTCGACGAATTGATCTCCACCGCCATGGAGGACCCCTCCGCCGTGGCCGGCGCCGGCGCGCCGAAGATCCTGCACGGCCTCGACATCGGCGAGCTCAACGTCAGCTACCGCCAGTTCTGCAAGGGCGAGAACCCGAAGGAGTCGCCCTTCGACGCGGCCGAGGTCATCGCCTTCTACAACAAGGCGGTGGCCGACCTGCCCTCGGCCGAGGCCCTGAAGGAGCGCAAGCTCCCCGGCGCCAGCCTCATCCTCGACGGCGTGGGCAAGCGCTACGCCGAGGCCTTCGAGGCCAATGGCCGGCGCCTCAGCGTGCCCATCGCCGAGGTGCCCACGATGGTCCAGAAGGCCTTCGTGGCGGCCGAGGACAAGCGCTTCGAGACTCACCGGGGCATCGACGAGCGCGGCGTGATCCGCGCCTTCATCGGCAACCTCGCCTCGCCGGGCCGCCCGGCCGGCGGCTCCACCATCACCCAGCAGGTGGTCAAGAACCTCTCGGTGGGCGACGACGTCACCTACGAGCGCAAGATCCGCGAGATGATCGTGGCCTCCCGCCTGGAGCGCATCCTGGGCAAGCCGCAGATCCTGGAGCTCTACCTCAACGGCATCTATCTCGGCCGGGGCGCCTACGGCATCGAGATGGCGGCGCGCAGCTACTTCGGCAAATCGGTAGGCCAGCTCACCGTGACGGAGGCGGCGCTGCTGGCCGGCATGCCCAAGGGCCCGAACTTCTACAGCCCCGACAAGTACCCCGACCGGGCGCGCGAGCGCCGGGCCTACGTGCTCGCCCGCATGAAGGAAGAGGGCGTCATCACCGAGGCGCAGCTCGGCGAGGCGGCCAACGCGCCGCTCGGCCTCAAGCCCCTCGACGCAACCCGGCGGGATGCCGGCTTCTACTTCGTCGACCACCTGGCGCGGGAGGCGCGCACCTTCGCGGGCGTCGAGTCCCTCACCGCCGCCAGCCACGTGGTGCGCTCCACGATCAATGCCGGCCTGCAGACCGCCACCGAGGCGGCCCTGCAGGAGGGCCTGTCCACCTACGAGCGCTCCACCGGCCGCGCCCGCTACGAGGGCCCGGAACTCAACATCGCCGACGCGGTGCGCAAGCTCGAGGGCGCGATCCCCGCCGCCGAGGCTTCGCCCCTGGGCGTGCCCCTGCTCACGGGCGATCCGGTCAAGCCGGCCCCCACCCCGAAGCCGGCCCCGAGGACGAAGGCCGAGCGCAGGGCCGCGGCGGCCGCCGAGAAGGCGGCGGAACAGGCCGCGCCGAAGGTCGAGCGGCCGAAGCCGGCCTGGCAGCGGGCGCTGGAGACCGCGCGGCCCGTCCTCTACGACGTGCACTGGCCGCTGGCCGTGGTCCTCGATACCGGGCGCGGCGGCACCGCGAAGGTCGGCCTCGCCGACGGCCGCACCGCCAGCCTCGAGCCGGGGCCGGCGCGGGGAAAACTCCAGCCCTACGACGTGGTGCGGGTGAAGCTGCGCGATCCGAACGCGAAGGCGCCGCGCGCCGACCTGCGGGTGCGCCCGAGCGTCCAGGGCGCCGCCCTGGTGCTGGAGAACCGGACCGGGCGCATCCTCGCCATGGCGGGCGGCTTCTCCTATCCGGTGAGCCAGCTCAACCGCGTCACCCAGACGGTGCGCCAGCCGGGCTCGACCCTGAAGCCGCTGACCTACCTCGCCGCGCTCAACGCAGGGCTCCAGCCCAACACCCTGGTGATGGATTCCGCCATCACCCTGCCGCCCATCGGGGGCATCGGCGAGTCCTGGTCGCCGAAGAACTACGAGGGCGCCGGGGCCGGGGCCACGACCCTGCGCCGGGGCCTCGAATTCTCCAAGAACCTCGTCACCGCCCGCCTGCTCCAGGGGGGCATCGCTGAGAAGGCGCCGGCGAGCCTGCAGAAGGTCTGCGACCTCGCCCTGGAGGCCCAGCTCTACGCCGAGTGCGAGCGCTACTATCCCTTCGTGCTCGGCGCCCAGCCGGTGCGGATGGTGGATCTCGCGGCCTTCTACGCCGCGGTGGCCAACGAGGGCGCCCGGCCGGCGCCCTACGCCCTCGAATCGGTCGAGCGCGACGGCAAGACCCTCTACACCCACGAGGCCCGGGCCCCGACCCGGATCGCCTCGGCCGACCGGGTGGCGTTCTACCAGTTGAAGACCATGCTGCAGGGCGTGACCAACCACGGCACGGCCGCCGCGCTCGCCCGGTTCTCGTCCGCGATCGCGGGCAAGACCGGCACCTCCGAGAACGAGAACGACGCCTGGTTCGCCGGCTTCACCAACGAGATCACCATCGTGGTCTGGGTCGGCTACGACAATGCCGACGGCACCCGCCGCACCCTCGGGCGCGGGCAGACCGGCGGCCATCTCGCGGTGCCCATCGCCGGCACCATCCTGCAGGCGGCCTGGGCCAACGGGGTGCCGCGCACCCCCCTGGCGCCCCCCTCCCCGGAGGCGCGCCCCTCCATCGCCGAGGCCGCCATCGATCCGCGCAGCGGCGAGCGCGTGGAGGGCGGCGGCGTCCTGGAGCATTTCCGGATCACGAACGGCCGCATGGCCGACACCCAGTACAAGCTGCTGCCGCGCGACACCCGGACCGCCATGCGGCCCGACCCCGAGGACGGCGACCTCGGCGCCGAGGACGACGCGCCCGACATGGCCGGCGGCCTGTTCGGCGGCCTCGACGGCACCAGACGGGCGCAGCCCGACTCCGACCGCCGGGCGCAGCCCGAAGCCGATCTGCTCGACCCCTACGGCGAGCGCCGCAACCGCCGGGCGCAGTCCGAGACCTACCAGCCCTGGCCGGGCACGCAGCGCTCGCCCTTCGGCGACGACGAGGAGATCCGGCCGCGCCAGCGCCGCCGCGATCCCGACTACCTGTTCGGCGACGAGCCGCGCTTCTAAGGGCGCTCCGCCCCCGGCGCGGCGCCCGACCCCCCTGTTTCCGACCTTTTCTTGCCGACCTCCGAGGCCCCGACGTGCACAGGCAACTTCCGGCAACCCTTCTCCTCGCGCTCGCCCTGGCGGGGGGCGCCCTCCGGCCGGGCCTTGCCCAGGAGGGCATGAAGCTCCAGCCGCCCGCGGCCCCCGCGGTCTCGGAGCGGATCAGGGACGTGCCCGCCATCGAGGCTGCCGGCGTCACCGGCCTGAAGCCCGGCACCATCCTGTTCACCGACCATCGCGACGATCCGGCCAAGCCCGAGAACGGCCTCGTGCCCTATCTCGACTGGGGCAAGCTGCGCCCCGGCGAGCGCGCGGTGCTGGCGCCGCACCCGGACTACGCCGAACCCGACTACGTTCAGACCCTCAACGGGGTCGCCAAGCGCCGGCACGAGACCCTCAAGGTCTACGTGGCGCAGGGGCGCTTCGTGGTGGCGAAAGCCCCGGAGAGCATCGACCTGACGTCCTACGCCACCCTCGGCTTCGTCGCCAAGATGGACCCGGTGATCAAGCACAAGGCGCTCAACCCCGCCGACGCGACCCCGAACAAGGACCCGGCCGCCGCCTTCGCCAAGCGGCCGGACCGGCCCTGGTGCGAGGTCGGGACCACCTGCATCGAGTCGCGCTACGACCTCGAGGGCAAGCTGCCGCTGGGCGTGAAGCTCGCCAACCGCCTGGAGGACGGGGCGACGAAGAAGATCGCCGAGTTCGTCGCGTTCCAGAGCGAGTTGCGCACCCTGCCCCCGGCGGAGATCGCGGCCCTGGGCAACCTGACCAAGCTCGACACGCCGGTGACCGGCGGGCTGGAGCAGACGATCTTCTGGGTCAACCAGATCCTGCGCTTCGGCAAGTTCCTGGCGGTGTTCCAGCCCATGCCGGGCGACCCGGGCAAGACCGTGGTGACCACCTACATGGCGCTCGCGATCAAGGGCGACGTCCTCGACCGCAAGCAGGAATACGCCCGCGTGCCGGTCCTGAAGAACCTGCTGCCCGCCCAGGTCCTGATGGGCAACTCGTCCTTCAACACCGGCACCTCGATCAGCGCCGGTCTGCCGACCTACGCCCGAAACCGCATGATCGCCTTCGCGGACGCCCTGGCGAAGAACTGAGGGGGCGGCGCGCGGGCGGGAGCGCCGGCCTCCTGCCCCGCGTGGGGCGGAGTCGAGGGTGTGGGGTGGCACCGCTCGGGTCGAAACCCGATCCGCTTGGCCCTGCGCGGGGCTGCAACCGAACCCGACCGCAAAAGCCTCAGTCCCCGAGTTTTGACACGGCCTGGACCCAAAGCGGACCTTGACTACACGCCAATCTCAGCGCCCGTGATGGCTATGATTTTGGAAGAGCATCAAAGCCTTGATGGCGTTCTGACCCTCGTGGTTGAGGATGTCGGTGATGGGGATGTGGCCGTGGGGTTCGCGCAGTCTCCTTGGCACATGCATGCTGACACGCTCGTGCCCGATTGGGGCTCGACCCCCAAGGAAGCGGTACGCGCCTATGTGGATGCCACGCTGCGCGGCGAAGCAGTAATCGGCGTGCGGCGCAGGGACGGGGTGATAGTGGAAGCGTGGATCACTGAGGACCCGACGGCAGAGACGGACAAGGTCTGCTCAGGTGAAGTGCTTGAGATGCTTCACTGAGACGGGCGGTCTTGGTAACTTGAGACAATAAGGGAATCGACTGCAGAATTATGACACATGAAATCTATTGTGTGATACGCCTGCTTGAACAGGAAGGTGTTCATTACCGCCTCGACCGCCACCGCGACGACAGCATTATGATCACGGCGACGTTGGTCGGTGAGCGGATTGAAATCGACGTGTTCGAGGACGGGCACATCGAATACTCCCGCTTCTGCGGGAATGAGGATGCGGAAGACAACATCCCCCTACTCGAAGCGCTGTTGCGCGAGAGCGGCAAGGGGAAGTGAATTTCCGCTCTCCACCCTTTGCGGACGACGGCGGTTGACGCGGTTGACGCTCTGATGCTTCTCTTGAGGCGGGCCGATGCAGCCTGCCGCTCGCACCCCTTGGGGGTACGGTGAACGCATCGACGTTCGCGACCGCGATCCCGCACCAAGGATCGGCCGGTCGGCAAGGCGAGCACCGACATCGCGGTCGATCCGGTCCGAGGATCACTATGCCCACCGTTGACGAAGCCAAATCCATGGCCCGCGCCATGGAGAGCGCCCTACGCGCCAAAAACCTCACCATCACCCACGGCGAATGCCTGGACATCGTGGCCCGTCAGTTCGGCCTGAAGGACTGGAATGTCCTCGCCGCCCAGGCCAAACGCTCCGATGCCGCCGCACGCCGCCGCGTCGCTTCGCTGAAGGGCTGGGCACTGCTCGCCGAGCATCCTGACGCCTACGATCACGGGGCGGACGACGATACGACGGCGCCCGGCGGTACTGCCGCGCTCATCCGGCACGATCCTGTGCTCGGGCCTCGGCGCTACCCCGACCCTGCCCGCGCGTTTGGCTGCTACGTGCAGACCGTATCGGCAGTGCCGTTTCACGGTCGACGCGTGGCCATCGGCGCGAAGCTGCGCTGTCGGGACGTGAGCCACGGGGGGACGCTGTGGGCTCGGGTGGATGCAATGCCGGGCCACACGTTCGCGTTCGACAACCTCAAGGATACCCTCGATGGCTGGCTGCTCGGCAGCGCGCCCTGGGCTGAGCGCCAAGTGGTGCTGGACGTATCCCCCGAGGCGATCTCGCTGCACTTCGGCTTCTTCCTGAAGGGCCGAGGGACTCTCTGGGCGGCGGACTTTCATGTGGAGGAGACAGCGGCAGCACTGACCGCGCCGCCCGCCTCACCGCAAGTACGAGCGCCCGGATGGGTCACACCGACGAACCTGACGTTCTCGGAGGTGATAGACCTCTCGGCTGTCTGATCTCCGGCGCGGGGTGTGGTTCGCATCGGAGGACGCTTGCCTCCCATGCGAACCAATTCAGCGAACGGCAGCTAACCACCCTTCTCGGACCCTCGGAAGGTCCGCTCCGCGGCAGTTCGATCTGCAGCGATCCAAGACCGAGTTGGGTGGTTTCCTGCTCGTCCTCTTCTGGACAGCGGTCGCATCAAGCGGACCTAGCCGTGGGGACCGCTCCCGACCCGTTGCGGACGGAGCGGTTGGCTGCGAAAAAGAGGAATGGATAAGCCCCAGGGCACGTCACTGCCGATCGCAGTGGAGTTCTACCTCGTGCAGGACCTCGCAAACGGCGAGGAACGGCTCGCGCGTCAGGATGGGGCCTACAAGGTGTTTCCACCCGACACGCTGCTGCCGGTGATGAAATCGCTCAAGATCAAGCTCGTGAAGGAGATTGAAGAGCCCGGCGTCCTTCGTGAGTTTGTGTTCTCATTCGAGTTCGCTCGCGGCACCGCCCTTTCACATCGCTGGCCGCCGCTCCCTGAAAAGCTCGACTAACGGCGGCTTTCCACCCCTCCCAACCATTCCGCATCCGACCTTTCTCAGATGTTCGGGGCGTCCGCTCCTCGGCATCTCTACTTGACGAAGCTGCGGGGCGTGCGCTCGGATCACTCTCGTTTCTCTGACGGGTGATGCATATGCAGAACCTCGAACAAGCCTCGATCACCGTGCGCGACGGATCGTTGTCCGACGTGGCGGAGGTGCTGCGTATCTACACACCCTACGTCCTGCACGGACTCGTAACGTTCGAGGAGGTGCCACCTACCGTCGAAGAGATGACGAAGCGGCGCGAAGCCATCACCACCGTGGGATTGCCTTACCTTGTGGCGAACCGCGGTGATGAGGTCATCGGCTACGCCTACGCCACCACCTATCGACCTCGCCCCGCATACCGTCACACGGTCGAGAACTCGGTCTACGTCACGCAGGCTTTTCACGGGAGCGGAGTGGGAGCGGCTTTGCTCCACGCGCTGATAGCCCGCTGCGAGGCTGGCCCTTGGCGTCAGATGGTGGCTGTGATCGGCGACAGCGCGAACGCTGGTTCGATCGCCCTGCACCGGAAGGCGGGGTTTACGCACGTCGGCACCCTAAGTGCGGTCGGCTTCAAGCACGGCCGATGGGTCGATACCGTACTGATGCAGCGAGCGTTGGGCGTTGGATCAAAGGTAACGGCGTGACGACCCACCTCTACTAAACCCGCGTCCGCTTTGCGGCAGCACGGCGACTTCTGCTCCCCACCCCGAGCCGAACTTGCGGGGCAGCCGACGAACGACCGCTTCGGAGAAACACAGATGGCGTTCCCGGCGGCTGATTTGGGTCGGCTGCGGAACGTCCGCTCCAAGGCGAAAGGCCAAGTTCTGCTCACCACCCGCAGCAACCCTTCGCAGGGTCGAGCGGATCGGGTTTCGACCCCAGCCTCCGCAGCCCGAGAGGCATCCAACCACCCCGACGCCGAACCTCTCGCCGCGAGGGGGAGAGGGATGCGCCCTGCGCCCAGGACGGGCATCACGGGAGGCCGGCCGCTTTCAGCCCTCGAAGGCACCCGGCGGGGAAGGCACCCGGCGGGCGGCCTCCCGGGCCGGACCGTGGGCGGCCCCGGACTGCGCCGGGGGAACGCCGTCGCCTCAGTTGCCGCGGAAGGCGATCGAGGGGATCGAGGGCTGGGTGTACTGGCGGTTGACGTCGCGGCGGGTCTGGGTCCCGTTGGTGTCGCTGGACTGGCGGTAGTTGCTGGTGTCGAAGGCGTCGGAGAGACCGCTGCGCCCGCTCGGGCTGTCGGTGTTGCAGGCGCAGAGGCCGCCGAGAAGAGTGGCGGCGAGGGCGAGGGAAGCGAGGCGCATCGGGGTCGGTCCTGTGGCGAAAGCAGCGCCTGTGGTGCTGTCCGGGCCCCGCACCCGTCAAGCGCAAGGCTAACGAATCGTCGCCGGTTCCTGCCGCACTGATGTCGCCGCGCCACGAAAACGCTCACCACCTCGGCAAGGAAGCGGCGGTTCGGAGGACGAAGGTGGGGAATCCGGGGTCTCCCAGGCTGGCGCTTTGCCCGCGAACACGCGAGACATGATGCCGATGAGCAACGTCGTCCCCTTCCTCCGCCGCCCCGCCGCTCCGCCGGTCGTCGTCACCGACGTGGTGGCCGTCGCCGACGACCTGTTCGCGCTGCTGGAGCAGCTGGAGCTGGTGAGCGCCCGGGCCGCCGCCATGGGACGCCCGGCCCGCGAGGTCGAGCGCACGGTCCAGAACCTCCTCGACGCCGTGACGGCGGTGGAGAGGGCCCTCGACTGCATCGGCGAGGGCGACGAGGCCGGACAGGCGCGCTGACGACGATCGCCGCTCCGGGCGGGATCGCCCGCCGATCGGCCCCGCCGGAGGGCTCTGTGCTGCGATTTCTCCGGCTTTCCCATCAAAACGACAAATTTGTCTCAGCAAAAGTCTACTAGTAGACAGACGGACGCGACGGCTGTGGTCTAGACGCCGGAGAGACAGACGGTGAACACAGCGCATTGCACGATGGGCCCGGCCTCCGATCGACTCACGGGCAATCTTCTCCTCGACGGTCTCCGGCCCGAGGATCGCGCGCTGCTCGAACCGCATCTCGACCCCCTGCCGCGGGAGCGCGGCGAATCCCTGTTCCAGGCCGGCACCGACGTCACCACCATCGCGTTCCCCTGCGGGCAGACGGTGGTCACCCTCATCGTGGCCATGCGCGACGGGCGCAGCGCCGAAGTCGCCACGGTGGGCCGGGAGGGTGCGGTCGGCGGCGTCGTCAGCAGCGGCTTCCTGCCGGCCTCCACGAACGCCGTGGTCCAGATCGGCGGCCCGATCCTGCGCCTGGATGCGCTGCGCCTCCAGGAGGCCAAGCGGCACTCCCCGGCCCTGCGCAACCTGTTCACCCGCTACGCCGACTGCCTGCTCGCCCAGGTCCTGCAATCGGTGGCCTGCAACGCCCTGCACCCGATCGAGGCGCGCTGCCTGCGCTGGCTCCTGACGCTGCAGGACCGCATCGGCACCGACGTCCTGCCGGTGACCCACGAATTGCTGGCGGCCATGCTCGGCGTGCAGCGGACCTACCTCACCCGCATCCTGCGGGCCCTGCAGCAGCAGGGCCTGGTCGAGGTCGGGCGCGGCCGCATCACCGTCCGCAGCCGGGCGCTGGCGGAGATGGCCGCCTGCGAGTGCCACGGCGTCGTCCGGAGCCATTACGAGACGGTGCTCGGCGCGGTCTACGATGCCGGCGGCACCCTCGTGGCGGTGGAGCCGCCCCTCGACCGCCGGGTGACCGAGGCGCCGCGCGAACTCGCGGCACCCGAGCCGGCCTGACGCTCCCCCTGCCGCCTTCCTCGTCCTGCCTGCCCCTCGCCCGCTCCGCTCTCGCACCGATCCCACC
>NZ_JBYSXL010000094.1:0-14281 GCF_058782155.1 Methylobacterium sp. FW306-05-D | reverse complement strand
GCCCCGCCCCCGCATCCCCGCCGCGCAGACCGCGAGCGACCCGGACGCGTCGCGCCCGGCGGCCGGGAACGCAGCCCAAACGGCGCGAGCCGACACCAAGGTCCCGCCCGGGGCGCCGGCGAGCCGGGACACGGCCGCGCCCGCCCGGGACGACGCATCGGCCCCGAAGACCCCGGCCGCCGAGACCCCGACCGGCGAGACCGCGAAGGCCGAGACCGCCGAGGACCAGGAACCGGCCGCGCAGGCCGGCGCCGCGGCCCCGATCGTTCCCCTGCCCATCGTCCCGTCGCCGACCGCGACGGCGCTGGCCGCGCAGACGGCCGCCTCGAACGGGTCGGGCGAGGCGGTCCCGGCGGAGAATCCGGCCGGCCCCGCCGCCCCGGTCGTGGCCGCGGGCCCCGATGCGGAGGGCGCGGCGGCCCCGGTCCCCCAGGGACTGAAGGTCCACGCGCCGGCCGGCCGTGGCGAGGGCGCCGAGGGCGGCGAGCCGGGCAGCGGCAAGCCGCAGGGCGACTTCGCCGCCAGCCTCGCCCCGGCCCTGGAGGGCGCCGCCCGCACCGATCTGGCGCCCGCCGCCACCGCGGCCCCGGCACCGAGCCACGTCCGGGCCACGGAGGCGGTCGCGCCGAGCCTGCCGGCGGCCCCGGCCCAGCCGCCGGTGCCCCTCGGGGCGGTGCCGATGACCATCGGCCTGCGCTCCCTCTCGGGCAGCAACCAGTTCGAGATCCGCCTCGATCCGAAGGATCTCGGGCGCATCGACGTCAACCTCGACATCGACAAGGAGACCGGCGCCGTCCAGGCCCGGCTCGTGGTCGACCGGCCGGAGACCCTGGCGCTCCTCCAGCGCGATGCCGGCAACCTGCAGCAGGCCCTGGCCCAGGCCGGCCTGAATCCCGGCGAGGGCAGCATCGACCTGTCCCTGCGCGGAGACGGCCGGTCCGACGGCCGCTCCAACGGCTCCAACGGCTCCGGCGGCGACGGGCAACGCTCCGAGACGGGCCGGAGCGCGCGTGCCGACGGCCCCGACCCGAACGCCATCGCCGCCGTGCCGATGCGCCGCTACGGCGCCCTTACCGGCATCGACATCCGCATCTGAGGAACCCGAACATGGCTTCAGGCATCACGAGCGCCGCGAGTTCGACCCTGTCGAGCGGCACGACCAAGACCTCGCAGCAGGAGCTGGCCGGGAACTTCACGCAGTTCCTGACCCTGCTGACGACGCAGCTCAAGAACCAGAATCCCCTCGACCCGATGGACACCAACCAGTTCACGCAGCAACTGGTCCAATATGCCGGCGTCGAGCAGCAGCTGAAGTCGAACGACCGCCTCGACTCGATCCTGAGCAACGCCAAGTCGTCGAGCGCCGCCTCGGCCACCGGCTTCATCGGTCAGACGATCACGGCGGACGGCAAGTCCACCGCCCTCAAGGACGGCGCGGCGAGCTGGACCCTGACCCCGGCGCGGGCGGCCAAGCAGGCCACGATGACCATCACCGACGCCAAGGGCAACGTGGTGGCGACCCAGACCAAGGCGCTCACCGCCGATTCCCAGACCTTCACCTGGGACGGGCGCTCGTCCAGCGGCTTCAGCTCGCCCAACGGCACCTACTCGATCAAGGTCGATGCGGTGGACGCGACCGGCACCAAGGTGACCGTCGACACCAAGGTCAAGGGGACCGTCGACAGCGTCGATCTCAGCGGCTCCGAGCCGGTGCTCCTGGTGGGCAAATCGCGCGTTCCGGTCTCGACCGTACAGGACATCGGCGCCGGGTTGTCCACATGACGAACAGGGCGAATCCAATGCGATCGATCCGCTTCAAGATATCTTAAGTGGGCCCAAGTAGCTTCCAATCTCGACAGGTCAGTCGAGTTGTAGAGCGTATCATGACCGAACCAAGCCGCCCGAGAGTGAAGTACGTCATCGGGCCTGATGGAAGTCCGTTAACCATCGCGGACCTTCCTCCGACCACCACCCGTCGCTGGGTCATCCGGCGCAAGGCCGAGGTGGTCGCCGCCGTCAGGGGCGGGTTGCTCAGCCTCGAAGAGGCCTGCCAGCGCTACACCCTCACCACCGAGGAATTCCTGAGCTGGCAGTTCTCCATCGATCAGCACGGTCTGGCCGGCCTGCGCACCACGCGCATCCAGCACTACCGCCACTGAGCCGCGCGGTGGCCGGGGTTCCCGTCGGACCCCGTCCCCTTCCCCTCGAACCCGGAAGCCGCGTCCCCTCATCCGGGCGCGGCTTTCGCGTTTCCCGAGGGCCTTCCCGCCCGGCCAGCCCGGTTTCGTTCACGTTCGTTAACTCCACGCTAACCACGTCCCAGGCAAATTTTGCCGAGCGGGTGCCGGCAGTCCGGTGCCCCGTCCGGGGTGGGTGCGTCGCGTCGTGAAATCGGTCCTCGACCTCGTGACAAAGTTGGGCCCGGCGCGTCTCGCCGCCATGGCCGCCGTCACGTTGACGCTGATCGGCTTCTTCGCCTTCGTGATCCTGCGCGTCTCGAAGCCCGACATGGGCGTCCTCTTCGCCGACCTGTCGATGTCCGATTCCTCGGCCGTGATCCGTGACCTCGACGCGCGCGGCATCAAATACGAGACCAAGGGCGACGCGGGCCAGACCATCCTCGCGCCGCGCGCCGACCTGCCGCGCCTGCGCATGGACCTCGCCGGCAAGGGCCTGCCGAGCGCCGCCGGCGTCGGCTATGAGATCTTCGACAAGGGCGACGCCTTCTCGTCGACCAACTTCGTCCAGAACGTGAACCACCTGCGCGCCCTCGAGGGCGAGCTGTCGCGCTCGATCCGCGCCATCGGCCGGGTCCAGGCGGCGCGCGTCCACCTCGTGATTCCCGAGCGGCGCCTGTTCGAGCGCGACCGCGAGACCCCGAGCGCCGCCATCGTCCTCAAGCTGATGGGGGATCTCGATCCGTCCCAGGTCCGCGCCATCCGCCACCTGGCGGCCTCCGCCGTCGAAGGACTGAAGCCGGAGCGGGTCTCCATCGTGGACGAGCGCGGCCGCCTGCTGGCCGACGGGGCCCGCGGCGCCGAGGCCGAGACCGGCGCCGGCATGGAGGAGAAGCAGGTCGGCATCGAGCGCCGCCTGCGTTCGCAGATCGAGGAGATCGTCGCCGGCATCGTCGGGGCCGGGCGCGCCCGCATCCAGGTCAGCGCCGAGCTCGACCTCAACCGGATCGAGAGCAAGTCCGAAAGCTTCGACCCCGAGAGCCGGGTGGTGCGCTCGACCCAGACCCGCAGCGAGAACTCGCTCACGGGCGGCGCCGAGGGCGCGGTCAGCGTCGGCAACGAGCTTCCGGGCGCCAATCAGCCCGGCCAGACGCCCACCCAGAAGGACTCCACGAACAAGAACGAGGAGACCACCAACTACGAGATCTCCCGGGTGACCAAGACGGAGATCGCCGAGGGCGGCCGGGTCAAGCGCCTCTCGGTGGCGGTCGTCGTCGACGGCGCCTACGTCCCCGGCCCGGACGGCAAGCCCGTCTACCAGCCGCGCCCGGCGGCCGAGGTCGACCGCATCGCAGCCCTGGTGCGCTCGGCCATCGGCTTCGACAAGGCGCGTGGCGACCAGGTCGAGGTGGTGAACCTGCGCTTCGCCGAGACGCCGGTCCCGGCCGAGTTCGCCGAACCGTCCCTGGTCCAGTCGCTGCTCTCCCCCTCCAAGGAGGAGATCATGCGCATCGTCGAGCTCGCCGTGCTGACGATGCTGACCCTGATCGTCCTGATGGCGGTGGTGCGCCCCCTCCTGAAGAAGGTCCTGGCCTCGGAGCCGATCCAGATCGCCCTGGTCTCGGGCGGCGGCGGCGCCCTGGCCGAGGGCGGCGACGCGCTGATGGCGGTGCCCGAGAACCCGACCGCGCGACTCGTCGATTTCGCCCAGCTCAACGGCAAGATCCAGGCCGAGACCGTGCAGCGCGTGGTCGACATGGTCCGGGCCAGTCCGAGCGAGACCGTGGAAGTGCTCCGCAACTGGATTCACGAAAACTGATGCGTGCCCCGTTCCCCGTACCCACCGTGAGGCGTTGAGACCATGTCGTCCGGACTGAACCTCCAGGCGGAACTCGCCAAGGGAAGCAGCGGCGCGTTCGGCAGCATGACGGGGGCCCAGCGCGCCGCCGCGCTCCTGCTGCTGCTCGGCGAGAGCGAGGGCGCGCCGATCTGGCAGATGCTCGACGAGGACGAGGTCAAGCTCGTCTCGCACGCCATGGTGCAGCTCGGCTCCCTGGAAGCCGAGACGGTGGAGAAGCTGATCGTCGATTTCGTCTCCCGCCTGTCGTCCGGTGGCGGCATCACCTCGAACTTCGAGCGGACCGAATCCCTCCTCCTCAAGATCTTCCCGTCCGAGCAGGTCTCCTCGATCATGGCGGAGATCAAGGGCGCCTCCGGCAAGCGGGTCTGGGCGAGCCTGACCCAGATCGACCCCGAGATCCTGGCCTCCTTCCTGCGCAACGAGTACCCGCAGACCGTCGCGGTGGTGCTCTCCAAGGTGCGCTCGGACTATGCCGCCCGCGTGCTAACGATCCTGCCCGAGGAATTCGCCATCGACGTGCTGAACCGGATGCTCCGGATGGAGACGGTGCAGAAGGAGGCACTGCGCCACATCGAGGAGACCCTGCGCGTCGAGTTCGTCTCGACCATCGCCCAGACCACCCGGCGCGACGCGCACGAGCTGATGGCCGACGTCTTCAACGCCTTCGACCGGCAGACCGAAGGCCGGTTCCTCACGGCCCTCGACCAGGCCAATCGCGGCTCGGCCAAGAAGATCCGCCAGCTGATGTTCACCTTCGAGGATCTGCTCAAGCTCGATGCCGGCAGCGTCCAGACCCTCCTGCGCAAGGTCGACAACGAGACGCTGTGCCGGGCCCTGAAGGGCGCCGACGACCGGGTGCGCAACTTCTTCCTGAAGAACATGTCGACCCGCGCGGCCAAGAACATCACCGACGAGATGGGCTCCCTGGGCCCGATCCGCCTCAAGGACGTCGACGAGGCGCAGGCCAAGATGACCGAGCTGGCCAAGGACCTCGCCGAGAAGGGCGAGATCATGATCGCCAAGTCGAGCGGCGAGGAGGAGCTGGTCTATTGAACGCCCGCCGCTTCCTCTTCGACAACGATTTCCGGCCCCGGCCCGACAACCCCGTCACCGTCCGGGAGGCGGCCGCGCTCGCCGAGACCGTCGCCCGCGCCGAGGCCGAGGGCTACGCCCGCGGCCTACGCGAGGGCCAGGCCATGGCCGAGCAGCAGATCCAGGCGCGCCTCGCGGACGCGCTGACCCGGCTCGGCCTCTCCGCGGCGGGCCTGATCGGGCAGTCCGACGCCCGGGACCAGGCGCGCGAGGACGAGGCGCTCGACTTCGCCATCCTGCTCGCGCGCAAGATCGCGGGCGAGGCCCTGGACGCGCAGCCGCTGGCGGCCATCGGCGACGCCGCCCGCGCCGCGCTCCAGCACCTGCGCGGCGTGCCGCACCTCGTCGTCCGGGTGCACGAGAGCCTCGTCGACGAATCGGAGGCTCTGGTGAAGCGCCTCGCCCGGGAGCGCGGCTTCGAGGGGCGCCTCGTGGTTCTCGGCGAGCCCGACCTCGCCCCCGGCGACGCCCGCATGGAATGGGCCGATGGCGGCGTGGTCCGGGACCGCGCCCAGATAGAGGCCGCCGTCCTCTCCGCCATCGGCGTTCCAACCTGATCCGTCCGTCTGACCCGCTCTCCAGTCCAGAAGAACCCGCATGTCCGACGATTTCAGCCTGCCTCAGCTCAACGGCGGCGACGCCTCCTTCGACGGCCTCGGCACCGAGTCGATCCGCGAGACGCCCACCACGCCGAAGAGCGCCGCCGATCTGGAACAGGTCTTCGACGTGCCGGTGGTGGTCTCGGCGGTGCTCGGCTCCTCGCGCATGCCGATCGGCGACCTGCTCCGGCTCCAGCCCGGGGCCGTGCTCGAACTCGACCGCAAGGTCGGCGAGGCCATCGACATCTTCGTGAACAACCGCCTCGTGGCGCGCGGCGAGGTGGTGCTCGTCGAGGACCGCCTCGGCGTCACGATGACCGAGATCATCAAGAGCGACCACTGACACCCCGAAGCGCTTCCGGCCGCCGCGCGACCGCGCGAAGCCAAACCTGACGGAGACCCTGGGCCATGCGGCTTCTCATCATCGGACGGCTCAACGGCGAGCTGATCACCGCCTCCAAGATCGCCATGAGCCGGGGCGCGGCCGTCACCAACGCCGAGAGCCTGGCGCAGGGGCTGGCGGTTCTGCGCGCCAAGGGCGCCGACCTCATCATGATCGATGTCGCCCTGGCGATCCGCGACCTCGTCACGGCCCTGAGCGAGGAGCGCATCCGCACCCCCGTCATCGCCTGCGGGGTCGCCACCGACGCCAAGGCCGCGGTCGCGGCGATCCAGGCGGGCGCGCGGGAATACATCCCCCTGCCGCCGGACCCGGAGCTCATCGCCGCGGTGCTGCAGGCGGTGTCGGAGGACGGGCGCGCCTTCGTCTGGCGCGACGCCTCCATGGAGAAGGTGGTCAAGCTCGCCGAGCAGGTGGCGCGCTCGGAGGCCTCGGTGCTCATCACCGGCGAGAGCGGCACCGGCAAGGAGGTCCTGGCCCGCCACCTCCACGGCAAGTCGAACCGGGCCAACCGGCCCTTCGTCTCCGTCAACTGCGCGGCGATCCCCGAGGCGCTCCTCGAATCCGAGCTGTTCGGCCACGAGAAGGGCGCCTTCACCGGCGCCGTGGCGCGGCGCATCGGCCGGTTCGAGGAAGCGCATGGCGGCACCCTGCTCCTCGACGAGATCTCCGAGATGGACGTGCGGCTGCAGTCGAAGCTGCTGCGCGCCCTGCAGGAGCGGGTCATCGACCGGGTCGGCGGCACCGCGCCGGTGAAGGTCGACATCCGCGTGCTCGCCACCTCCAACCGCAACCTGGTGGAGGAGGTCCGCAAGGGCACCTTCCGCGAGGACCTGTATTACCGGCTGAACGTCGTGCACCTGCGGCTGCCGGCGCTGCGCGAGCGCCCCGCCGACATCCTCGAACTGGCGGCGCATTTCGCCCGGAAATACGCCGAGGTGAACGGCGTGCCGGTGCGGCCCCTCAGCCTTGAGGCGCAGGGGCTGGTGCGCGCCAACCCCTGGCGCGGCAACGTCCGCGAGCTCGAGAACACCCTGCACCGCGCGGTGCTGCTCGCCTCCGGGCCGGAGATCGGCCCCGACGCGATCCTCACGCCCGAGGGCGACAGCATCGCGCCCGTCTCGGCCGGGCCGGCGGAGCGGGCCGCCCGAGTGGCGGAGGCCGCGACCCGGGGACTGGTCGGGCAGACCGTGGCGCAGGTCGAGTGCGACCTCATCCTCGACACCCTGGACCATTGCCTCGGCAACCGGACGCATGCCGCCAGGATCCTCGGCATCTCGATCCGGACCCTGCGCAACAAGCTCAACGAATACGTCGATGCCGGCCTCTCGGTGGCCGAGCCCGGCAGCGTCCGGGCGGTCGCCGCCTACGGCTGAGCGCAGCCGCGCTCAGGATGCGCCGTGGACGCGCTCGGCGGCCATCTGCGCCGCGTGGGCGCGTTCCAGCTTCTCCAACGAGTGGAAGCGGGCGATGTCCGCCTCCACGTCGCGGATCGTCTCCTCCACGAGGTGCTGCTGCAGGGCGGCCCGGGGATCGTCCGGCTCGAGGCCGTCGCGCACCTGCAGCCGCTCCACCGCCTGCTTGACCACGGCGTAGACCGCTTCGCGCTCGGGGCGCGACATGGCGGGATTGACGGCGCGGGCGATGAGATCGGTGAATTCGGACATGCGTGCGGGGGCGGGAAACCGAGGTGGGCCGGGCTAGAGGCGCTGATCGTTGATGCCGGCGAGGATCAGGGCGATCGAACTCCAGACCACGAGGCAGCCGAAGAACACCACCATGATGCTGTAGCCGCGCTGCGGGAAGAGCGAATCGCCCGGCAGCGCCGGTTCGACGAAGGTCGCGAGGTAGATCTGCTGCTTGCCCGCCGCGATGCGCGCCCGATCGACCATCAGGTTCGCGGATTCGTTGAGCTTCGTGGCGATGGTGCGCTCGACCTGCAGGCCTTCGTATTCCAACAGCGCCCGCGTCATGTTGCTGGTGGAATCCGAGCCGGACAGGCCGTCGGTGGTCAGTTGATCGGTCAGCTTCCGGATCTGCTGGTCGAGGGCCGCCACGGTGGCGGCGAGGTTCTGGATGCTGCGGGACTTCTCGTCGAGGTTCGATCCGCGCAGCACCGCGAGGTCGGATTCGGCCTTGAGCCGGTCCTTCCGCAGGACGGCGATCGTGGTCAACGTGGATTCCGCCGCCTTGGCCGGGTCGATGATGCCCCAGCGGTTGCGGAAGACCTGGAGGGCCAGATGGGCATTGCGCAGGCGTTCCTGTGCCTTGGCCGCCTCGGCTTCGGCGTGCTTGACCATGTCGGCCTGCGCCCGCCGCGAGATGTCGTTGATCAGCGCCTCGCTGCGCTCGACGATCCCGCGGTTGATCGTCAGGGCGTCCTCGGGCGTGAAGGCCCGCACGGTGAGCGTGATGATGCCCGAGAGCACCTCGATCCGCGTCCCGACATGCTTGTTCCAGTACTTCACCAGCTCCTCGATGGGCTGGTCCACGTTGTAGCGCGTCCAGAAGTCGGCTTCCGGCCGCGAGAACATCTTCGAGACCTGGAAGCTGTCTTCCATCTTGGCGACCATCGCCCGGCTCTCGACGAAATCGCGGATGATGAAGCTGTCCTGGCTGTTGTGCTTCATGATCAGGTCGGAGAACTGTCCGCCGGGGCTTTCGTCCATCGGCTCGACGTTGCCGCGGACGGCGAATTGCGAGACGGCGACGTACTGATCGGCGGCGAAGGCGTAGAAGTAGATCGCCGACAGGAGGGTCGGCAGCAGCACGAAGAAGCCGAACTGGCGCAGCAGGCCGGCGACCAGGTTCTTGGGCTTGCTCGAGGGCGGCCGGATGCCGGGCAGCTGGCGCCAGTCGAGACGCTCCTGCGCCCGGCGCAGGAGCGCGGGAACGCGGCCGGGCGAGACGGGATCGACGGTCTCGGCGTTGCGTCGCAGGTCCGGCAGCGAGCGCAGGGCGATGTCGATCACCCCCCGCACGCGATCCGTCTGCTTGACCTCGTCGGAATTCATGACTTCAGGTTCCCGAGACGCGGCTCGATCCAGCCAGGCTGACGAAGCACCATCATGAGTGGAGCGTGCGCGCGGGCCCGACGACGATGCATATGGTCACGCCTGCGGAGCCCTCTCGCCATCTTCGTGTTGAGCCGGTGAATCCTTCGTTTTTCGGCCCTTTTTAAGGCGTCGCGCCGAGACGCCGGGAGTGCGGTCGCGCGAGCGCCGCACGGGGCAAGGCTTGCGGCAGGGATGGCAGGAATGGCTGACAAGGATGGGGCGGCTCCACGCTCGGGGCGGATTCGCATGGCGCGCGCGGGGTTTTCCGAACTCGTGCTCGTCTGCGGCAAGTGCGTCAAGCGCCAGGGCCTGAAGAAGGGCTCGGTCCGGCGCCAGATCAAGCGTGAGTTGAAGCAGCGGGACACGGCCCGCAAGGTCCGGGTCGTCGAGGTCGGCTGCCTCGGGACCTGTCCGAAGCGGGCCCTGGCGGTGGTGACGGCGGACAGCCTCGCCAAGCAGCGCATCCACCTGCTTGACCCGGCCGGGCCGGCGCGCCAATCCGTCGATGCGCTGTTCCCCGATTTCGGCCCCAAAGGACGCCTAAGCCTCCCGGAGGCCGTCACGCCGCCGGGCCGGTAGCGCGTCGGCACCCGGGTCCGGAGCGGACGCCCGGCGCGGGGGGCGGACGATGTTCGGAGCGGACGAATCTTGACCGATCGGATCTCTGACGAACCGCGATCCGACGCGACGCGGACGATCGCGCGCCCGGATGCCGGCGGGGTCCGCTCGGTGCGGCTCGGGCGCCAGCTCCTGCGCCGCCTGCCGCTGCTCGGCACCCTCCTGGGCCTCGGCCTTGGAATCTGGCTGATCGCCACCAACGATCTCGCCGCCGTGGCCGATGCCTTCGGCCGGGTCGGCGCCGCCGGCCTCGCCGCGATCGTGCTGGTGCGGGCGATGGTGATCCTGCTGTGCGGGCTCGCCTGGGCTTGCGTCGTCCAGGGCCTTCCCGGCCTCGGCCGCGCCGGCACCGGCGCCTTCGTCCTCCTGCGTCTCGTCCGCGAAGGCATCAACGTGCTGCTGCCCGTCGCCTCGGTGGGCGGCGACGTGGTGGGTGGGCGCCTGCTCACCTTCTGGGGCACCGCCGGGACCCTGGCGGCGGCCTCGATCCTCGTCGACATGCTGTTCCAGGCCGGCACGCAGGCCGTGTTCGCCTTCGCCGGCGTCGGGCTGCTGCTGCAGGTGGGCGGCGAGGCGGCCCAGGCCCTGGCCACCTGGGTCCTGCGCGCGCTGGCGATCACCGCCCTGCTGCTGGCGGCCTTCCTGGCGGTCCAGCGCAGCCCGGCCGCGCGTGCGGCCGGGGGGGGGGGGGGGGGGGCGGCCCGGCGGGCCGTCAACGGCCTGCGCCGGATGTTCCGGGGCGAGGCCGCCGAGGCCACGGCGCCGGGGGGCAGCGTCTACGACGCCCTTGATGCCGTCTGGGCGCTGGGCCGGCGCGGGAAACTCGCCGCGTCGATCCTGCTCCATCTGGCGGCCTGGGGGCTCGGCGCCCTCGAGATCTGGATCGCTCTGGCGTGCATCGGCGTCGAATCGGTGAGCTTCACCGAGGTCGTGGTGATCGAGGCCCTGAGCCAGGCGATCAAGTCGGCGGCGTTCCCGGTGCCGAGCGGGCTCGGCGTCCAGGAGGGCGGCTTCGTCCTCCTCGGCAGCCTGTTCGGCATCGATGCGGGCACCGCCCTCGCCCTGTCGCTGATCAAGCGCGTGCCCGACGTCGTCCTCGGCCTGCCGGCCCTGCTGCTCTGGCAGGCCCTGGAGGCGCGCCGCGCCCTGATCCTGCCTCCGGCGGACCCGACGCGGCAGCCATGAGCTTTCCACCACGCGGGCCGTCGGCGGTCACCGGTGGCCTGGCGGCGACGCTGCTGCCGGTCGCGGCACTCCTCGGCAGCATCGTCTCCCTCAGTGTCGGCACCTCCTTCGCCAAGCACCTGTTCCCGGTCCTCGGCGCGGAGGGCACCACCACCCTGCGGGTCGGCCTGTCGGCGCTGATGCTGGTGGCGATCTGGCGGCCCTGGCGCCTGCGCACGGATGCCGCCGACCGCCGCGCGCTGCTGCTCTACGGGGCGGTGCTGGGGGCGATGAACCTGCTGTTCTACCTGTCCCTGCGCACGGTCCCGCTCGGCCTCGCCATCGCCATCGAGTTCTCCGGGCCGCTGGCCCTCGCGCTGGCGGTCTCGCGACGGGCGATCGACTTCGCCTGGATCGGCTGCGCGATCCTGGGGCTGTCGCTCCTGCTGCCCCTCGGCGGCGTCTCCGCGTGGCTCGATCCGGTCGGCGTCGCCTGCGCCCTCGGCGCGGCCCTGTGCTGGGCGCTCTACATCGTCTTCGGCCAGCGGGTCGGGCATCTCCACGGCGGGCGGGCCGTGGCGGTCGGCATGTCGGTGGCGGCCCTGGTGGTGATGCCCTTCGGGATCGCGGAGGCCGGCGCGCAGTTGCTGGAGCCGACCCTGCTCGGGTTCGGCCTCGCGGTGGCGGCCCTGTCGAGCGCCCTGCCCTACACCCTGGAGATGGTCGCCCTGAAGCGATTGTCGAAGCAGAGCTTCGGCGTGCTGCTCAGCCTGGAGCCCGCCGTCGGCTCCCTCGCCGGGCTGGCGATCCTGGGCGAGCGCCTCAGCCCCACGGAGTGGCTGGCCATCGTCCTGATCGTCGTGGCGTCGGTGGGCAATACCGTCAGCGGTCATCGCGGCCGGGCCGCGGCCGATGACCCCGACCTGAGCGTCGCACACGCCGGATCGGACGGGCGGGCCGCGCGCGGCGTCCCGCCCCGAAATGCCGGACCCGCGCCGCCTCAGGCCGCGCGGACGGTGTGGAGGAAGCGAGCGACCTCGGAGCCGAGATGCTCGGACTGGCGCGAGAGCTCCGAGGCCGCCGTCAGCACCTGGCCGGCGGCGGCGCCGGTGGCCTCGGAGGCCTGGGCCACGCCCGCGATGTTGCGGGTGACCTCGGCGGTGCCCGTGGAGGCCTGGGCGACATTGCGCACGATCTCCTGGGTCGCCGCGCCCTGCTCCTCCACCGCCGCCGCGATCGAGGAGGCCACCCCGTTGATCTCGCGGATGCGCGTGGTGATCGAGCCGATCGCCGTCACCGCCTGACCCGTGACGCCCTGGATCTGGCCGATCTGCGTGCCGATCTCCTCCGTCGCCCGCGCCGTCTGGGCGGCCAGCTCCTTGACCTCGGTGGCCACCACCGCGAAGCCCCGCCCGGCCTCGCCCGCGCGGGCCGCCTCGATGGTGGCGTTGAGCGCCAGCAGGTTGGTCTGGCTGGCGATGTTGGAGATCAGCCCGACCATGTCGCCGATGCGGGCCGAGGCTTGGCTCAGGGCCTGGACCAGCTGCATGGTCTGGTCCGCCTCGCCGACCGCCGTGCGGGCGAGGTCGGAGGAGCCCGAGACCTGGCGCCCGATCTCCTGCACCGAGCTCCCGAGCTGCTCGGCCGCGGCCGCCACGGTGTGGACGTTGGCGGCCGCTTGCTCGGCGGCGGCGGCCACGCCGACCGACTGGCCGGCGGTCTCGCCCGCCGTGACCGTCATCGTCTGCGCGGTCGCCTGCAGCTCGGTGGCGGAGGACGACACCATCCCGACGATGCCCCCCACCGCCTGCTCGAAGGCGTCGGCCATCTGGCGCATGCCCGCTTTCCGCTGCTGCTCGGCATCCCGCCGCGCCTGCGCCGTCTCCGCTTCCAGGGCCCGGGCCTGGACCATGTTCTCCCGGAAGATCAGGACGGCCGCCGCCATGGCGCCGATCTCGTCGCGACGGCCGGTCGCCGGAATCTCCGCCGCCGTATCGCCGGTGGCCAGGCGGCGCATGGCGGCCGTCATGTGCGCCAGGGGCCGGCTGATCGCCAGGACCAGCATGACGACGGCGCCGACCGCCAGGATCGCCGCGAGGACGACGAAGCCCAGCATCTGGGTCCGGGCGTCGTCGTAGGCGCCCTGGGCCTCGGCGCCGCTCGTCGCGGCGGCGGCGACCTCGATCTCCGAGAGCTTGGTGAGGCTGGCGACGACGGTCCGGATCGTGTCGGACATCGTGGTGTTGTACTGCTCCTGCGCCGCCGTCGGATCGCCGCGTTCCGCGGCGGCGATGCTGTCGGAGTGCTGGCCGAGATAGGTCGCCCATTGGCGCTCGAAGGTGGCGTAGAGCTCCCGGGTCGCGGGGGTTTGGATCTGCCGGACATAGGCCGTCTGCTGCGCCTTGAGCTCGGCGAGCCGCTGCTGGATCGAACTCAGGGCGTCGGTCTTCTGCTGCGGCGTCTTGGCCGAGAGGACGCGGCTGCCGTTGACCCGGATGCGGAGGGTCAGGCTCTGGATCGCTCCCAGCGCCTGGGTGGCGGGAAGCCGCGCCGTGCGCAGCTCGGTGGCGGCACGGTTGATGGTCTCGATCTGGTAATAGGACAGAGCGGCTAATCCGAAGATCAGAACCAGCATGAGCGAGAAGCAAGCGATGAGCTTGCCCTGGAGCGATGCAGAAAGATGCATTATTTTTACCGGGCCATGATTCAATTGAAATATTTATCCCGGTATAGTGTCATCGATTTCGCAATGGAGCGTTAATGAACCTGGATGGCCGAGTTTAATGCGATTACGCTGACATCATTTACGATCTGGCAGTGGATGGTTTCGCGATATCGAGGTTTTATACGTAGAACTTGCTTCGCCGCACCGGATCGACCAGTCGTTCCGAGAATTCCGGATCGGTTTCGATCGATGTGGCGGCTGCGCCGAAGGCGGCGGGCCCGATCAGGTCCGTATTCGCCCGGCGACCGCATGCGGCGACAAGTCAAATACCAGTCCTCGTGGTCTGCATCGACGCATCCGGCAGTCGTTCGTGCTTCACGACCGGAGGTCGGCGGCAGGCCGGCCTCGCCTAGGGCATCTCGTCAAGCGTGTTTGGAAAGCGATCGGATACCCGACATCCAGAACGTCAGGACGGCTGTCCTTTCGCGCGGTTTCTCGCCTGTCCGTTTTCATAAAGCAAAACTCGACTGATCCTCCCCCGCTTTCACGGACACGGGGGTTAGCTTGCATTTCGTTCGGCTTGCTCGGGCGTGATGTAACCGAGAGCCGAGTGGATGCGCTGTCGATTGTAGTAGCCCTCGATGTAGGC
>NZ_JBYSXL010000093.1:0-14720 GCF_058782155.1 Methylobacterium sp. FW306-05-D | reverse complement strand
GGCGGAATGGGGTCACGGGCGGGTTGTAGAGCGCCCGCGCCGCCGATCAATTACAAAGGCCGCCGCCCGCGGCGCATCGGCGTTCGCCGATCCCGGATGCCCACGCTATAACCCATGGGGCGACGATCTCCGCCGCGCTCAGAACAGGCCGCGATGCCCGAAACGCTCCTCGACGTTCAGGACCTGTCGGTCGCCTTCCGCTCGCGGGAGCGCGAGACCCGCGCCGTCGATCGCGTCAGCTTCAGTATCGCCCCCGGCGAGACCCTCGCCCTCGTCGGCGAATCCGGCTCGGGCAAGTCGGTCACCGCCCTCTCGATCCTGCGCCTCCTCGACGGCAGCGCCTACCATCCCGGCGGCCGCATCCTGTTCAAGGGCGCGGACCTGCTGACCCTGCCGGAGAAGCGCCTCCGGGGCATCCGCGGCGCCGACATCACCATGGTGTTCCAGGAGCCGATGACCTCGCTGAACCCGCTGCATACCATCCAGCGGCAGATCGGCGAGGTGCTGGAGGTGCATCGCGGCCTGTCGGGCCGCAAGGCGCGGGCGCGCATCCTCGAACTGCTCGAACTCGTCGGCCTGCGTGATGCCGAGCGGCGCCTCAACGCCTACCCGCACGAGCTCTCGGGCGGCCAGCGCCAGCGCGTCATGATCGCCATGGCGCTGGCCTGCGAGCCGGACCTCTTGGTGGCCGACGAGCCCACCACCGCCCTCGACGTGACGGTGCAGGCGCAGATCCTGACCCTGCTGGCCGACCTGCAGAAGCGCCTCGGCATGGCGATGCTGTTCATCACCCACGACCTCGGCATCGTGCAGCGCATCGCCGACACCGTCTGCGTCATGCTCGCCGGCCGCATCGTGGAAGCCGGCCCGGTGGCGGAGATCTTCGCCCGGCCGCAGCACGACTACACCCGCCGCCTCCTGGCCTCGGAGCCGAAGGGCCGGGCCAACCCGGTGCCGGCGGATGCCGCGCACCTGCTGGAGGCCGGCCCCCTCAAGGTCTGGTTCCCGATCCGCGAGGGCTGGCTCCGCCGGACCACCAGCCACGTGAAGGCGGTGGACGGCGTCTCCCTGCGGGTCCGGGCCGGCGAGACCGTCGGCGTCGTTGGCGAATCCGGCTCGGGCAAGACCACCCTCGGCCTCGCGCTGCTGCGCCTGACCGGATGCGAGGGGCCGATCGTCTTCCTCGGCCGCTCCATCGCCGGCCTTCCGCCCGCCGCGATGCGGCCGGTCCGCCGCGACATGCAGGTGGTCTTCCAGGACCCCTACGGCTCGCTCTCGCCGCGCATGACGGTGGCCGACATCGTCGCCGAGGGGCTGGTGGTGCAGGGCGCGGTCAGGAACCGGGCCGAGCGGGAGGCGGTGGTCGCCAAGGCGCTCACCGATGTCGGCCTCGATCCGGCGACCATGAACCGCTACCCGCACGAATTCTCCGGCGGGCAACGCCAGCGCATCGCCATCGCCCGCGCCATCGTGCTCAAGCCGAAATTCGTCGTCCTCGACGAGCCGACCTCGGCCCTCGATCGCTCGGTCCAGGCCCAGATCGTCACGCTCCTGCGCGATCTCCAGCGGGAGCGCGGCCTCGCCTACCTGTTTATCAGCCACGACCTGAAGGTGGTCCGGGCACTGGCGAACTACGTCCTGGTGATGCAGAACGGCCGCGTGGTCGAGGAAGGCCCGGCCGAGGCGATCTTCGCCGCGCCGAAAACCGCCTACACCCAGGCCCTGTTCGCCGCCGCCTTCGATCTCCAGAGCGACGCCGTCGCCGACCCGATCCCGGCCTGAGCGGGAAGCCCCATGGCACGCGCCTTCCTCATCGTGCTCGATTCCGTTGGCATCGGCGGCGCCCCGGATGCCGAGCGCTACGGCGATGCCGGGTCCGACACGGTCGGGCACATCGCCCGTGCCTGCGCCGAAGGCCGCGCCGACCGGGAGGGCCTTCGGCAGGGTCCGCTGGCCCTCCCGAACCTCGCCCGCCTCGGCCTCGGCCTGGCGGCGAAGGGCGCCACCGGAACGGTGCCGCCGGGCCTCGCCTTCACCGGGGCGCCGGCCGGGGCCTATGGCCACGCGGTCGAGACCGCCGCCGGCAAGGACACGCCCTCGGGCCATTGGGAGATCACCGGCGTTCCGGTCTTGGAGCCCTGGGGCTACTTTCCCGTGGCGGTCCCGACCTTCCCGGACGAACTCACGCGGGCGCTGATCGCGCAGGCCGGCCTGCCCGGCATCCTCGGCAACCGCCACGCCGCCGGCGTCGCGATCATCGACGACCTGGGCGCCGAGCACGTCCGGACGGGCATGCCGATCTGCTACACCTCCGCCGACAGCGTCTTCCAGATCGCCGCGCACGAGGAGCGCTTCGGTCTGGAGCGCCTCTACGCAACCTGCCGGATCGCCCGCGCGCTCTGCGACGCCTACCGGGTCGGCCGGGTCATCGCCCGTCCCTTCGCCGGCAGCGCCGCGGAGGGATTCCGACGCACCGCCAACCGCAAGGACTACGCGGTGGAGCCCCCGGGCCGGACCCTGCTGGACGTGCTGGACGGCGCCGGCCGCAGCGTCGTAAGCGTCGGCAAGATCGGCGACATCTACGCCCATCGGGCGACGGGCCGGGAGATCAAGCCCGGCGGCAACGCCGCCTGCCTCGATGCGGCCCTCGCGGCCTTCGCGGGCCTGCCGGAGGGCGGTCTCGTCTTCCTCAACCTCGTGGATTTCGACACCGAGTACGGCCACCGCCGGGACGTGCCGGGCTACGCCGCCGAACTCGAGCGCTTCGATGCCCGCCTGCCCGAGATCCGGGACATCCTCCGCCCCGGCGATCTCTGCGTGATCACCGCGGACCACGGCAACGACCCGACCTGGGCCGGGACCGAGCACACCCGCGAACAGGTTCCCGTGTTGGCCTTCGGCCCCGGCCTCGCGCCCGGACCCATCGGCCGGCGCGAGAGTTTCGCCGATATCGGCGCGACCCTGGCGCACCACCTCGGGGTGGCGCGGCTCGATGCCGGGACATCCTGGCTCTGACGGACGACGAGGGGACCATCATGAGGGACGACGACGACCGCCCGACACGGCAGGCGATCGCGCACCGGGTCGGCGAACCGCTCGACACCTTGTCGGTCGAGGATCTGGAGGAACGGATCGCGCTCCTGCGCACCGAGCTCGAGCGCCTGGAGGCGGCGCGACTCGCCAAGAAGGAGGCGCTCGAGCGGGCGGGTTCGCTGTTTCGCCTGTGACGGCGCGGGGCCGAATGAGCAGGCTCGAAGGACTTGATATGAAGGATTCGTGACAAATCCCGCGTTACGGCGAAGGAATCTTCACTCTCCCCCAAATGGGGGATGAACCCCCCGCGCCCCCGCGCTTCAATGTCGCAGCGATCAAGCAGCGAGGGTGGTCATGCTCGAGAAGTGGACGATGGCACCGTGGATGCGCCGGCGGCTCGCGCGACACGTGGAGCGCGGGACCAGCGATCGGGTGATCGCATGCCTGATCAGTCCGGCACCGGCGGCGTTTCCGGGCCCGGGTCTGCAAGACCGGCCCCTGCCGGGTCAGATTTCCCCCGCCCGACGCCTGTCCGACGCGACGCCGACCGACGAGGTCTTGCCCGGCGAAGTCCGGCAGGTCCCCGATCTCGGCGATCCGTCCGCCCGGTACGATCTCTCGAACGTCATCCTGTTCCGCGCCCTCGCGGCCCCACGCCCCGGCGTTCAGAACGCGCGCTGAAGACTTCGACCTTTGCAGGAGGTGGAGGTCACCGCATCAGGCTGAAGCCGGAGATCAGGCGCGCCAGGTCGACCTGGCGGGTGACGCCGGTCTTGGCGAAGATCGCCTTGACCTGGCTGCGGATGGTTTCCTGGGCCACGCTCTGCTGCGTGGCGAGGATCGAGATGGTGGCGCCGTCCGCGATGCCCCGGGCGATGCGCGCCTCGGCGGCGGTGAGGTCGAACAGCCCCGCCAGGAGCTCGGTGCCGGGCACCGGGCGCGGCAGGACCGGCGCGGCGACCATCAGCAACGTACCGCCACCGAAGACGTCCTGGGCGAGGCCGCGCATGGGCAGCAGGTGCATGACCATTGCGGGATCGTCGCCATCCGCCGGGATCGGAATCGACCGCGCCGCCTGCGCCCGCGGCCCGGCGATCACGTCCGCCAGCAGCGCGTCGGCTCCCGGATGGGCGAGGCTCACCCGCTCGCGATGATCCCGCACCACGCGCGGGACGAGACCGGCGAAGCCCGCATTGCGGTCGTGCAGGCGCCCGTTGGCGGACAGCACCGCCGCGGGCAGGCCCATCACCTCCAGGGCGGTCACGGCCGCCCGCGCCCGTTCCAGCTTCAGCCGCGCCGAGACCAGCGCCGCCCGGCCGAGATGCGGGCGGAGGGTATCCAGACTCCCGGTCGCCGCCTGGGGCACCGGCCCGTCGGCGTAGCGGCGCTCGATGCTGAAGATCAGCGTGTCTCCGGTGCTGAGCGGGCAGGCGGTGGCGGCGCCCCAGCCCAGGCCGCGCGGACGCAGGAACTGCTGGATCAGCACGTCCTGCTCCAGCTCCTCCGCGGTGTACACGTCCGCCTCGCGGATGAAGCCGGCATGCCGGGCGCCGAGGAGCTTGGCCGTCCGCTGTCCGGCGCTGGCCCAGCCGCCGGAGGCGAAATCCGCCATGACCTGATCGAGGGATTCCGAATTGATCCAGCGGTGCGATTCGAGGTCGGCGGCGATCAGCACGGTGCCCTGGGCCCCGGCGATCTGCGCCAGACGGTCGAGGACCGTCGGCCACAGCTCGGGCAGCACCGCGGCCTCGTAGATCAGGTCCGTCAGGGCCTCGAACTCGTCCTGGCCCGATCGATCCCTCATCGATCCCCCGCGGCCCGCATCCACATGTTTCTGAATCGTAAATACCATTTTCTGTATCGTAAATACCATGCGTTGAACGCGAGGCTTGCGGCAAGATGCCCGGCGGCAAATTCACGTGATCTCACCGGCGGATACGGCGATCGGAGGGTCCCACGGCGCCGGGCCGGTTCGACATGCACCGGCGGACGATCGGCGGGAGACCGACCTGCGACCGGCGGGGCGCGCGAAAGCCTGCCCCTTCGTGCTAGGGGAGGAGCCGATTGGGGGAACCTTGAGCCTGTCCGGCCGGTCATGTCGACGCGGAGCGGGGGCGAGGAGTTTGGCGTGCGGCACTGGCGCGAAGGACCGGGCGACCGGCGGAGCTACCACCACGGCAACCTCAAGGAGGCGCTGATCGAGGCCGCGCGCCGCTTCATCGCCGAGCGCGGGATCGGCGGCTTCACCCTGGTGGACGCCGCGCGCCTGGTCGGCGTCACGCCCGCCGCCCTCTACCGCCACTTCCGCGGCCGGGAGGCCCTGCTCGAGGAAGTCGCCGGCCGGGGCTTCGCCGACCTCGCCGAGCGCCTCGCCCGGGCGCTGACCGCGAAGGGCACGCCGCTCGAGCGCTTCACCCGGATGGGCGAGGCCTACCTCGCCTTCGCCGAGGAGGAGCCGGGCTACTACGCGGCGATCTTCGAGACCCGCGGCCTCGCCGCCGCCGTGCCGAACGAGGTCGCGAGCCCTCGGCCGAGCCCGTTCGACCTCCTCGTCGAGGCGCTGCAATCGACCTTCCCCGAGGGGTTCGGCGGCGCGCCGCCGCGCTTCATCGCCCTGGAGGTCTGGGCGCTGGCGCACGGCCTCGCCACCCTGTCCGCCTCCGGACACCTGCCGAGGGCGGCCGGGATGCCGGACAAGTACGAACTCCTGCGCGCCGGGGTGCTCGCCCTCGTGCACGGCGCGGCGAGCGGCGGCCGCCCGCGCGAATAAGGACCGGCGGCCGGCGAGCCCTCGGGCCAGGGACCCCTTGAAAGCGCGCCCGACCATCCGCAAGTGAATGTCGTTCACATTTACATCGGAGCCGTGAGCCGTGAGCTTCTCTTCCTCCCCCTTCACCACCGGGAAGGTCTGCCGTAGCGGCCCCTTCCCCAAGCGGTCCCTGGAAATCGGCGCGATCGTCGTCGCGTTCGTCTACTGGTGGCCCCTGGCGGCCGCCTACATAGCCTGGAAGGTCGCGGGCTATCCCGCGCTCAGCGAGCTGCGGGGCTTTGCCGGCCGCGGCCTCTCATGGAACGCGGGCGCCACGCGCTCGCGCTTCGCCGCGGCCTTCGAGGCCGCCAACGGCGGCGGCATCACGGGCAACCGCGCCTTCGACGAGTACCGCCGGAGCGAACTCGAGCGGCTCGACGCCCAGCGCCGCGCCCTGCAGGAAGAGAGCCGCGCCTTCGCCGAATTCGTCGAGGAGCTGAAGCGGGCCAAGGACCGCGAACAGTTCGACGCCTTCATGCAGAAGCGCCGCAGCGCGGACACCACCCGCTCGGTCTGAGCGACGGCTCCGCACCCCTTCGACACGCGGGCTTCCGGCGTCACGCCGGGAGCCCTTTTTCGTGGGCGAGACCGGAGCGAACACCCTCGCTCGGGCTGCCGCGATGCTCTAGAAAACCGGTCCCGGTCTTGCCTCGGTCTCCCCGCGCCCTGGATCGGACCTCGGCTTCATGGAGATCAGCGATGCAGGCACCCGCCGCGACCGTCCGGGTGGTGGATCACCCCCTCGTGCAGCACAAGCTGACCCTGCTGCGCCAGCGCGAGCGCTCCACCAAGGGCTTCCGCCAGATCCTCAACGAGATCGGCATGCTGCTGGCCTACGAGGTCACCCGCGACCTGCCGCTCGAGACCGTGACCATCGAGACGCCGATCCAGTCGATGGAGGCGCCGCAGATCGCGGGCAAGAAGCTCGTCCTGGCGCCGATCCTGCGCGCCGGCGTCGGCTTCCTCGACGGCATGCTGTCCCTGGTGCCGTCCGCCCGGGTGGCGCATGTGGGGCTGTACCGCGATCCCGAGACGCTGGAGGCGGTGGAATACTACTTCAAGGCGCCCTCCGACCTCGTGGACCGGACGGTGCTGGTCCTCGACCCGATGCTGGCGACGGCGAACTCCGCGGTGGCGGCGATCAACCTGTTGAAGCAGCGCGGGGCGCAGGACCTGCGCTTCGTCTGCCTGCTCGCGGCTCCCGAGGGGATCGCCCGCCTGCAGGCGGCCCATCCCGACGTGCCGGTCTGGACCGCCGCCATCGACAGCCATCTCAACGACCACGGCTACATCGTGCCGGGCCTCGGCGATGCGGGCGACCGGATGTACGGCACCCGCTGAGGCCGTCGCCCGCACGGCACGACCTTGCCAAGCGCCCGACGGGCGGCACATGACGGGGCATCCAGGAGGAGACCCCGATGACGACCAGCCTGCCCGAGACCATGCGACAGATCCGCTTCACCGGGGCCGGCGGGCCGGACGTGCTCGCCCTCGAGACGGTGCCGCTGCCGCAGCCCGGGCCCGGTCAGGTCCTGATCGAGGTCGTGGCGGCCGGCATCAACCGGCCCGACATCCAGCAGCGCGAGGGCAAGTATCCGCCGCCGAAGGGCGCCACGGAGATCCCGGGCCTCGAAGTCGCCGGCCGCATCGTCGGCCTCGGCGAGGGTGTATCCGGCGTCTCGGTCGGCGACGAGGTCTGCGCCCTGGTGATCAGCGGCGGCTATGCCGAGTTCGCCGTGGCGGAGATCGGCCAGTGCCTGCCCAAGCCGTCCTCGCTCTCGCTGGTGGAGGCCGGCGGCCTGCCGGAGAACTACTTCACCGTCTACAGCACCGTGATCGAGCGCGGCCGCCTGAAGGCCGGCGAGGCCTTCCTCGTCCATGGCGGATCGAGCGGCATCGGCTCGACCGCGATCCAGATCGCCAGGCACCACGGCGCCCGCGTCTTCGCCACCGCCGGCTCGGCCGAGAAGTGCGACTTCTGCCGCGAGCTCGGTGCCGAGGCCGCGATCAACTATCGCGAGGCCGACTTCGTCGAGGAGGTGAAGCGGCTCACCGACGGCAACGGCGTCGACGTGATCCTGGACATGGTCGGCGCGCCCTACCTCGCCAAGAACCTCTCGGCACTCGCGATCGAGGGCCGCCTCGTGCAGATCGCCTTCATGCAGGGCTACAAGGTCGACGCCTTCAGCATGACGCCGATCATGATGAAGCGCCTGACCTTCACCGGCGCGACGCTCCGGGCCCGGCCCAAGGCCGAGAAGGCGGCGATCGCCGAGGGCCTCGCCCGCGAGGTCTGGCCGCTGCTGGAGGCCGGTACCATCCGGCCGGTGATCCACGCCACCTTCCCGCTGGAGGAGGCGCGCAAGGCCCACGAACTCATGGAATCCAGCGCCCATCTCGGCAAGATCATGCTCGTCACCGGCCGCTGAGGCCGGACCTCGGCGGGAACTCCGCTCTCGACCGTCGCGTTTCAGACCCGAGCAAGACTCACGAGGCCGTGTCTCCGAACCGGTGCTCGGGTCGAAACAGCGGTCCTCGGGACCGTTCAAGCGAGGATCGCATGGCAGAGAATCTACACGGTCAGGAAGCCCGGCAGGGCAAGCGCGGCAAGCCGGTGCTCTACGTCCTCGTGGCCAGCTTGGTGCTGCTCGCGATCGCGATCACCGGCCTGATGACTTGGCAGGGCGCGAATTCCCCGAAGGACTATGCCAGCCAGAGCCAGGACGCTTCCCGCCAGGAAGTCACCGGCTCCGTGAAGGGCAGCTCGAACGCCACGTCGTCGTCGAACACCGGTTCGGTGCCGACCGCGAACCCGGCCTATCCGAGCCCGGCCCAGCCGGCCGCCAACGGCAACAAGCCGTAAGAACGATCTCCGTGCCGGTCCGCCTCAGCGGGTCGGCACGGGCGTCTCGCCGCGGTAGTCGTAGAAGCCGCGCTTGGATTTGCGTCCGAGCCAGCCGGCCTCGACATACTTCACGAGGAGCGGACAGGGCCGGTACTTCGAATCGGCCAGTCCCTCGTAGAGCACCTGCATCACCGACAGGCAGGTATCGAGGCCGATGAAGTCGGCGAGCTGCAGCGGACCCATCGGGTGGTTCGCTCCGAGCCGCATCGCGGTGTCGATGGATTCCACCGAGCCGACGCCCTCGTAGAGGGTGTAGATCGCCTCGTTGATCATCGGCAGCAGGATGCGGTTGACGATGAAGGCCGGGAAATCCTCCGACATCGTCGAGATCTTGCCGAGCTTGGCGATGAAGGCCTTCGCGGATTCGTAGGTCGGATCTTCCGTGGCGATGCCGCGGATCAGCTCCACGAGCTGCATCACCGGCACGGGGTTCATGAAGTGGATGCCGATGAAGCGCTCCGGCCGGTCGGTGGAGGCGGCCAGCCGCGTGATCGAGATCGACGAGGTGTTGGTGGCGATCAGCGCATCCGGGCGCAGCGACGCGCAGAGCGTGCTGAAGATCTGGCGCTTAGTCGATTCGTCCTCGGTCGCCGCCTCGATGACGAGGTCGCAGGGCGCCAGATCGTCGAAGGTCTCGGCCGCGACGATGCGGGAGACGGCCGTGCGGCGCTGGTCGTCCGCGATGGTGCCCTTCGCGACCTGACGCGCGAGGTTGCCGTCCACCGTGGCCAAGCCGTTGTGGATGCGGGCCGGGTCGCGGTCGTTCAGGCGGACGTCGAGCCCCGCCATGGCGCAGACATGGGCGATGCCGCTGCCCATCTGCCCCGCACCGATGATGCCGACCGTCCTGATATCGATGCCCATCGTCTGCACTCGCACCTTGGGGCGGCCCTCCGTCGCGATCCGGGCCCCCCGCCCGGACGCCGAGCGCGCCCGCCTCGCTTATAACGTCCTGCGGCGGCAGCGTCCTAGAGCAATTCCATCATTTCGAGGACGTGGTCCAGGCGGGATCGGCCGGCGCACGCGCGCGCACCGGCCGGGTCCGGCGTGCCGGATCAGCCCTTCGCCTTGGTGATCTCGGCCTGCAGCTCGGGGACGATCTGGAACAGGTCGCCGACGAGGCCGTAATCCGCCACCTGGAAGATCGGGGCGTCCTCGTCCTTGTTGATGGCGACGATGACCTTGGAGTCCTTCATGCCGGCGAGGTGCTGGATCGCGCCGGAGATGCCGACCGCGACGTAGAGCTCGGGCGCCACGACCTTGCCGGTCTGGCCGACCTGCCAGTCGTTCGGGGCGTAGCCGGCATCCACGGCGGCGCGCGAGGCGCCGACCGCGGCGCCGAGGCTGTCGGCCAAGGGCTCGATGAGCTCCTTGAACTTGTCGGAGGAGCCGAGCGACCGGCCGCCCGAGACGATGATCTTGGCAGCCGCCAGCTCCGGACGGTCGGACTTGGCGATCTCTTCGCCCTTGAAGCTCGACTTGCCCGAGGAGGCGGCCGCCTGGACCGGCTCGATCGAGGCCGCCGCGCCGCCCTCGCCGGCGGGCTTGAAGGCCGCCATGCGGACGGTGATCACCTTCTTGCCGGCCCCGGCCTGCACGGTCTGGATCGCGTTGCCGGCGTAGATCGGACGCTCGAAGGTATCGGGCGAGACGACGGCGATGATGTCGGAGATCTGCGCCACGTCGAGGAGGGCGGCCACGCGGGGCAGCACGTTCTTGCCGGTGGTGGAGGCCGCCGCGACGAGGACGTCGTAGGGCTCGGCCAGGGCGACCAGCAGGGCGGCGGTCGGCTCCGCGAGGAGGTGGTCGTAGGCGGCGTCCTCGGCCAGCAGCACCTTCTCGACCCCGTCGAGGCGGGCGGCGGCCTCGGCGGCGGGGCGGCTCCCGGCGCCGGCCACGAGGGCGTGCACGGGACCGCCGAGGGCGACGGCGGCCGTCAGGGCCTTGAGGCTGGCGTCGCGGACCGCGCCGTTGTCGTGCTCGATGAGAAGAAGGGTGGCCATGGTGTGCGAACCTCGAAATCGATCAGCAGGAGGGTCCCGGACCCCGTCTCACCCGCCGCGGCAAACGCGGCGGGCGCTCGAAACCGTCGGATGGGCGGGGCCTCAGAGGACCCCGGCCTCGCCCTTCAGCTTCTGCACGAGTTCGGCCGGGGACCCGACCTTGATGCCGGCCTTGCGCCCGGCCGGCTCCACCGTCTTGAGCACGGTGACACGGGGGGTCACGTCGACGCCCAGCGCATCGGGGGCCAGCTCCTCGAGGGGCTTCTTCTTGGCCTTCATGATGTTGGGCAGCGAGGCGTAGCGCGGCTCGTTGAGGCGCAGGTCGGTGGTGACGATGGCCGGCAGGGTCAGCGTCACGGTCTGGAGCCCGCCGTCGATCTCGCGGGTCACGTCGATCGAGCCCTCGCCGAACTCCACCTTGAAGGCGAAGGTGCCCTGGGGCCAGTCGAGAAGCGCGGCGAGCATCTGGCCGGTCTGGTTCGAATCGTCGTCGATGGCCTGCTTGCCGAGGATGACGAGGCCGGGGGCCTCCTTCTCCACGATCGCCTTGAGGATCTTGGCCACGGCCAGCGGCTCGACCACGCCGTCGGTCTTCACCAGGATCGCCCGGTCGGCGCCCATGGCCAGCGCGGTGCGAAGCGTCTCCTGCGCCTGCTGCGGACCGATGGAGACGGCGACGATCTCGGTGACCTTGCCCTTCTCCTTGAGCCGGATCGCCTCTTCGACGGCGATCTCGTCGAAGGGGTTCATCGACATCTTGACGTTGGCGAGATCCACGCCGGAACCGTCGGCCTTGACCCGGATCTTGACGTTGTAATCGACGACCCGCTTGACGGGCACCAGAACCTTCATGGCGTTCACAATCCTCCGCGCGGATAATGTTCTTCGACCCGGCCGGCGCGGCGCGCGAAGGACCCCCGGGACAACCGGAGGTCCAGAACCCTGGTCTTTGAGGCGGCGGACCGTAACGGCCTCATTTCCGCCTTGTCAACGCGCCCCGCGGCCGCCCGCCCCGGCACCGGTCCGCCATCCCGGCCCGCCGGCGTCGCGGCCCGGGCTGCGCCCCCGGCTGGTATTTCGGATGCCTGGATCTCAGCGGTTCTTGCCCGGCACCCAGAGCACGTCGTCGGCGCCGTTGGCGTTGGCGGTCCGGCTCGCCACGAAGAGGAAATCCGAGAGCCGGTTCAGGTATTGCAGGGCCTCGGGCGAGACGATCTCGCCCTCGGTGGCGGCCAGGGCCACGGCGAGCCGCTCGGCCCGCCGGCACACCGTCCGGGCGAGGTGGAGGGCGGCCGAGGCCGGCGAGCCCCCGGGCAGCACGAAGGATTTCAGGGGCGACAGGTCGGCGTTGAGGGAGTCGATGTCGCGCTCCAGCCGCTGCACCTGCGCGGCGACGATCCGCAGCGGCTCGTATTTCGGCGGCTCGGCGCTCTCCGGCGTCGCCAGGTCGGCGCCGAGGTCGAAGAGGTCGTTCTGGATCGCGCCCAGCATCGCGTCGAGAGGCGGGTCGGCATGCAGCCGGACGAGGCCGATGCAGGCATTGGTCTCGTCGACGGTGCCGTAGGTCTCGATCCGCAGATCCGCCTTGGAGCGCCGCTCGCCGCTGGCGAGCGCGGTCGATCCCTTGTCGCCGGTGCGGGTGTAGATGCGGTTGAGGGTGACCACGATGGTGTCCGATCCTGAGCGGGGCTGGCGGGCCGGTCCTGGCGAGCGAGGCCGGTTGGAACGGGAACCTAGCGCAGTTCGGCGCCGCTGGGAGTCGCCCGGACAGCGGAAGGGCCGGCCCCGCCTCGGCGGAACCGGCCCTTACAGGGCGACGGACGCTGCGGGCGCAGCGAACTCAGAAAGTGTAGCCGAGCTTGCCGCCGAAATTGGTCAGGCCGCGATTGTTCGCGCATAGGCCGGCATTCGACATGTGCTCGACGGTCGCCATGATGCTCCAGTGCTCGGTGAGCCGGAAGCCGAGGGCGGCGGCCTCGCGGAACAGCGGGTTGCAGCCCAGCGTGTTGAACCCGGCCGGGGCCGTGGGCTTGGGACCGGTATAGCCGTTATGGGCGCCGGCGCCGAAGAAGCCCTCGAGGAACACGATGTTGTTCAGGGTCTGCGGGAAGAGATCCACGGTCCAGGTCGCGCCGATATAGGCGTAGCTGGTGCGGCCGCCGAAGTTGTAGCTGCCGCCGACCGTGGCGCGCGGCACGAAGGCCTGCCAGAACGGGTCGATGCTGACGAGCGGCTTGGCGAACAGGATCTCGCCGTTGATGTTGTTCGTGTTGTGCTCGGCGCTGCCGGGGTCCTGCACGGCACCGCCGATGCGGACCTCGGAGACGATGCTCAGGGGCTTCACCGGGCTGACATAGGCGGCCGGGGACGCGGACGGGAAGTCGGCGGCCTGGACCGGCATGGCCGTGGCGAGCACGGCGGCAGCAGCGGCGAGGCGGAACGGGTGGGAATGCATCGTGACGGTTCCGGTTTGACCGAACGTCTCTAGCATGCCCGCCCGCGGCACCGGCAGGCGTCCGGACCCTTCGGGACAGCGATAGCTGTGCGGTGAGACCTCCGGGCCACACCCACGTTTGTACCGAAGCGCGTCAGGCCGAAGGCGCGGGCGCCATCGCCCCGGTCTCGCCCTGCCGGTGCCAGACGTTCCAGCACAGCAGCGCGACCGGCGCGCCGATCACCGAGGTCGCCACGAAGAACCAGGCGAAGCCCGAGCACGATCGAGGCGAAGGCGTAGGCGAAGCTGTCGATGCTGACCGCGATGGCGAAGGTCCAGAACGCGCTGCCGCCGGCGCCGCCGTGGAACGCCAGGTAGGCGAGGCTGAGATGGAAGGCCGAGCCGAACACGGGGCCGGTCAGCAGGCTCGCCATCATGCCGATCCGCGGAACGACGTGGCCGGCGAGCAGGGTGCCGGCGAGGGGGACCCCGAAACCGAACAGCTTGGTGACCGTTGCGATGTCGGTGTTCTGGTCCCCAGGGTCTCGAACAGGGGCATCGCCATGGCGCTGGCGACGTAGCCGGGCCTGCGGAAGCCCGCCACCATCGGCAGGATCGGGATCGCCAGCGGCCCGAGGCGGCGGACGAGGTCGCGGATCGGCGCCACGATGGTCTCGACGAAGCCGGGATGGTCGTGCCTCGCGGTCCGATCGGACTCGGGCTCGGATGCGAGCAGGGCGGCGATCACCCCGGGCGCCATCGCGCCCACCATGCAGAGATAGGCCACCCGCCAGCCATAGGCGTCGGCGAGGTAGAGGGCACCGCCCCCCGTCATGAGGTTGCCGATGCGCCAGCCGTCGACGACCACGTCCTGCGTCGCCGCGGCAAAGCCCAGCGCCAGCGAGAACACGATGGTCCAGGCGAGCCAATGGCCCGGGTCGCCGAAGGCGATGCCGGCCAGCGCCAGCATCACGCCGAGCTGCGAGACGATGATCCAGCCGCGGCGCCGACCAACCCGGCCGCTGACCAGCGGGGCGTCGTAGCGGTCGAGGAAGGAGCCCGGAGGAACTTGAACTTGCAGGCGAGGGTGGGCTCGCTCATCAGCCCCAGGATGCCGATGGGCACCTTGGCCTCCGACAGCCACGCCGATTGCGTGACCTAGACGAGGAGGAAGCGGATGCCCGAGCTGAAGCCCAGGCCCAGAATCGCCGCGACCCGCCGGTCGAGGACCGTTCTCAGGAACGACGCGGCGGGGATCGACGCGCGGTCAGGCCGAGCGCCACCACACCACCCCCATGATGAAGATGATCGCCAGGAACTGGAGCAGCACGCGCAGGCGCATGAGCTTCTGCGAGAGGTTGGCGCTGCCCCCGCGCATCATGTTGAACAGGCCGAGGAACAGGACCACCGCCACCGCGACGCAGGCGAGGAGCACGAGAGTGTTGGAGGAGATCACGGCGTCAGGTCTCGGGGGTGTCGGATCGGGGATCGGTCTCCCCCATATGGGCCCGTCCGGGGGAGGGGCCCATATGGGGG
>NZ_JBYSXL010000092.1:0-15008 GCF_058782155.1 Methylobacterium sp. FW306-05-D | reverse complement strand
CTTCCCGAGCCCCGCCTCAAAGCCCCCGTCCGAGCCCCTTTCAGGACCATCGTCCCATCGCAGGACCGATGGGACAGGAACGCTTCGGCCCCGGGGCTGTTCTCCCCCAAACCTCGCATCCGAGACAGGGAGACCCTATGCGCTCGATCCTCACCCTCGCGGTCGGCTTCGGCCTGATCGCCGGCGCGGCCTTCGCCCAGTCCCCCGACGCGCCCCTGAAGGGCCGGGACACCGACCCGGCCCTGCCGCCGCCGAACCAGACGATTCCCGATAAGATCCGCCCCTCCGACGGAGCTGCCGATCAGGGCACGTCCTCGGACAAGGGCACCTTGAGCGACCGCCTCGAGAAGAGCGACGGCGTCATCAAGCCGCCGGGCAACACTGCGCCCGGCATGGTGGTGACGCCGCCCGACCCGAACCCGGGCGGCATGCCGGTGATCAAGCCCGGCGATCTTCCCGGCCGCCAGCCCGGCACGGAGGCCCGCTGAGGGGACATCCCCGCCCGTCCGGGCGCGGACGGCCCCCTTGCTTGATTTCCGCGCACGGATCGCGGAAAGACCCGAGGACAGCGAAAGCGGTCCGACCTGACGGGCGGACCGCTTTCGCGCGGGTTACGGCACAGGTCTTCAGTGAATGGCAAACGTCGTCGTCGTGGGCGCCCAATGGGGTGACGAAGGCAAGGGCAAGATCGTCGACTGGCTCTCCGAGCAGGCCGACGTCGTGGTCCGTTTCCAGGGCGGGCACAATGCCGGCCATACGCTGGTGGTCGACGGCGTGACCTACAAGCTGGCGCTGCTGCCCTCCGGCGTCGTGCGCGGCGGCAAGCTGTCGGTGATCGGCAATGGCGTCGTGGTCGATCCCTGGCACCTCGTGGACGAGATCGCCCGGCTCCAGGCCCAGGGCGTCGAGATCTCGCCGCGCACCCTGCGCATCGCCGACAACGCCACCCTGATCCTGCCGCTGCACCGCGAACTCGACCACTTTCGCGAGACGTCGAACGCCGGGCTCAAGATCGGCACGACGAAGCGGGGCATCGGCCCGGCCTACGAGGACAAGGTCGGCCGCCGCGCCATCCGGGTCGTCGATCTGGCCGACACGTCGACCCTCGAGGCCAAGATCGAGCGGGTGCTCACCCACCACAACGCCCTGCGCCGGGGCCTCGGCATCGCCGAGGTCGATGCGGGCGCGCTGCTCACCGAGCTGAAGGCGATCGCACCCACGATCCTGCCCTACGCCGACACGGTCTGGAAGCTCCTCGACGACGAGCGCCGCGCCGGCAAGCGCATCCTGTTCGAGGGCGCCCAGGGCGCGCTCCTCGACGTCGACCACGGCACCTATCCGTTCGTGACCTCCTCGAACATCGTGGCGGCCCAGGCGGCGACTGGCTCGGGCATGGGCCCTTCGGCCATCGGCTACGTGCTCGGCATCGCCAAGGCCTACACCACCCGTGTCGGCGAAGGCCCCTTCCCCACCGAGCTGTTCGACGAGATCGGCGAGACCATCGGCGCCAAGGGCCGCGAGTTCGGCGTCAATACCGGGCGCAAGCGCCGCTGCGGCTGGTTCGACGCGGTGCTGGTGCGCCAGACCGTGCGGACCTCGGGCATCGACGGCATCGCGCTCACCAAGCTCGACATCCTCGACGGCTTCGAGTCGATCAAGGTCTGCACCGGCTACCGCCTCGACGGGCAGGTGGTGGACCACCTACCCGCCAACCAGGCGGCCCAGGCCAAGGTCGAGCCGATCTACGAGACCATCGAGGGCTGGTCGGGCACCACGGCCGGGGCCCGCTCCTGGGCCGACCTGCCGGCCCAGGCGATCAAGTACGTGCGCCGCATCGAGGAACTGATCGGCGCGCCGGTGGCGCTGCTCTCGACCTCGCCGGAGCGCAACGACACCATTCTCATGCACAACCCCTTTGAGGACTGAGGCGGTTTCCGCTTGATGGACGCGCGGCCGCGTGGGGAAGATGCGCCCATGACGGCACCGCGGCGGCCGCCCGGCATGTGTCCGTCCGTGGGGCTGCGGGACGAGGCGGCCGGCCAGCCGCCGGCGAGAGGGCGGATCTGAGGCACGATGGCCGACTATTATCCCCTGCTGGCACGGGCGCTCGAGGCGATGCCCGACCGCTCCCCGGCCCTGCGCCAGGCTGTGTACGAGCGCGCGCGCGGCGCCCTGATCGGGCAGCTCCGATCCCTCGATCCGCCCCTGTCGGAGGACGACATCGACCTCGAGCGCAACGCCCTCGAGGCCGCCATCCTGCGCCTGGAGCGCGACCACGGCGGGGCCGCGCCGCGTCCGCCCGAGCCGGCGCCGCCGGAGCCCCCCGCCCCCGAGCCGGAGCCGGCGCCGTTCCTCCCGCCGCCGCCGGCCAACGATCCCGTCGACCTGCCCGAGGCGACCCTGCCGCCCGCCCCGCGGCCGGACCTCGGCGTGCCCGTGCCGCCGGCCCTCGAGCCGAAACCCGTCGAGTCGAAGCCGATCGAGCCGGCATCCGTCGAGCCGATCCCGGCGGAGCCGGGGCCTCCCCCGTCGGCGCCGAGCGAGGCCGGGCCGGCCCCCGACACCATCCCGCCGCCGGTCCGCATCCAGTCCCGCAAGGCCAAGAGCCCGCCCTTCGTGGCGGCCGAGGCGCCGGAGGCGGCGGGCGCGCCGGCGCCCGCCGCCGACGAGGCCGGTGCCGAACTCGCCGCGGTCGATGCCGGCGGCCAGCGCCAGCGGCCGCGCATCGAGGTGGTCGGCCCCCGGCACGGGCGCTCGCGCCTGCTGCGCAACGTCCTCGTCGGCAGCATCCTGATCGCGGTGATCGGGCTGATCGCCGTGGCGGCCTTCCTCCTGCGCGACAGGCCCGCCGACCTCCAGCCGATCGCCACGGAGCAGCAGGACAGCGCCCCGAACGGCGCCGACTCGAAGTTCGCCGACCGGGTCGGCGGCGACGCGGCCCCGTCCGCGCCCGCTGCACCGGCCCGCCGTCCCGCGCCCGCGCCGGCCGCCACGCCGGTGCCCGCCGCGCCGAACCCGGCCCAGCCCGATCTCGCGGTCACCCAGCGGGCGATGCTCTACGAGGAGAACATGGGCGGGGGCGCCAACGCCGCGCCGACCACCACCCAGGGGCGGGTGGTCTGGCGCCTCGACACGGTGCCGGGCGAGCAGGGCCAGCCCCTGGAGACCGTCGTGCGCGCCACGGCGGAGTTCCCGGATGCCGGCCTGACCCTGATCATGACCCTGCGCCGCAACCTCGACGCGACCCTGCCGGCCTCGCACACGCTCGAACTCGTCTTCACCCCGAGCGGTCCCAACGCGGCGCGCCACAACGTCCAGGATATCGGCCTGCTCCAGGGCAAGGACGAGGAAGGCGCCCGCGGCTCCCCGGTGGCCGGCCTGCCGGTGCGGGTGCGCGAGAACCTGTTCCTGATCGGGCTCTCGTCGCTGCCCAACGACGTCGAACGCAACACCGATATCCTGCTGCACAAGGACTGGTTCGACATCACCCTGAAGTTCGCCGCCGGCCCGCGCGGGATCATCGCCTTCGAGAGGGGCAGCGCCGGCAGCCAGGTGCTGCAGAGCGCCTTCACGCAGTGGCGCTAGGCAGCGGCGCTCGGTAGGAGCCGCGTCGCGTCCGGATTCGCGGGTCCGGTCCGCGCGCGACCCCGATCGGGCCCCGGAACGGAAAACGGCCCCCCGGCATCGCTGCCGGAGGGCCGTTTTCGTCAGGGCCCGCCGGGCCTGGCCGCGTCAGGCGTGGGCCTCGACCCGCGGGGCCTCGCGGGTGGCGAGGTTGCGCTTGACCGCCTCCTGGATCTTCTCGAAGGCGCGGACCTCGATCTGGCGCACGCGCTCGCGCGAGACGCCGAACTCGCCGGAGAGGTCCTCCAGGGTGATCGGGTCGTCGGCGAGGCGGCGCGCCTCGAAGATGCGGCGCTCGCGCGGGTTCAGCACCGAGAGCGCGTCGCGCAGGGCCGAGAGGCGGTTCTGCCCCTCCTCCTCGCGGGCGAGCACGGTCTCCTGGCTCGGGCTGTTGTCCACGAGCCAGTCCTGCCACTCGCCCTCGCCCTCCTCGCGCAGGGGGGCGTTCAGCGAGGTGTCGCCGGACAGGCGGCGGTTCATGTCGACCACCTCCTGCTCGGGCACGCCGAGCTTGACGGCGATCTGCGCCACCTGGTCCGGCTTGAGGTCGCCCTCGTCCAGCGCCGAGATCCGGCCCTTGGCCTTGCGCAGGTTGAAGAACAGCTTCTTCTGGTTGGCGGTGGTGCCCATCTTCACGAGCGACCACGAGCGCAGGATGTATTCCTGGATCGCCGCCTTGATCCACCACATGGCATAGGTGGCCAGACGGAAGCCCTTGTCCGGCTCGAAGCGCTTGACCGCCTGCATCAGCCCGACATTGCCCTCGGACACGACCTCGCCGATCGGCAGGCCGTAGCCGCGATAGCCCATGGCGATCTTGGCCACGAGGCGCAGGTGGGACGTGACGAGGCGGTGGGCCGCGTTGCGGTCGCCCTTCTCGCGCCAATCCTTTGCGAGCGTGAACTCCTCGTTCGGCTCCAGCATCGGGAACTTGCGGATCTCGTCGAGGTAGCGGGAGAGGCCACCTTCGGTGGCGAGCACTGGCAATGCGCCGGCCATGATCTTACCTCCTTGAAAGGACCCCCTGAGGGCGGTCCGAAGCGAACCGCCGCTCCCTTGAGCCGACCGTTCGATTCCCCAAGTCTAGCGGGAAACCGGCGGGAACGGAAAGGCGGCGCGTGGGACGCGTCCGGCATCAACGCACGGGAGCCCGCTTGGGTCTGTGATGGCACGAAAGGCCGCAGCCCGCCGTGTCCTGGCGCACGCCCGCGCGGCCTTGACTGTGTCTGCGCCGCTACGGGCCGGCCCGCAGCCGAGCCACGAGATCCTGCAGGTCGGCCGGGAGCGGGCTCTCGAAATGCAGGGTTTCTCCCGTGCGCGGATGGGCGAAGCCCAGCACGCTGGCGTGCAGCGCCTGCCGCCCGAGTGTGGCCAGCGCCTCGCGCGCCTGCGGCGAGAGCCGGCCCGCCTTGGTCTTGAAGGCCCCGCCATAGACCGCGTCGCCCAGGAGCGGATGGCCGCGATGGCTGAGATGCACGCGGATCTGGTGGGTGCGCCCCGTCTCCAGGGTGCAGCGGACCAGGGCCACCGGCGCCTCGGCACCCAGCACCGCCTCGACGCGGTAATGCGTGATCGCGTGCCGGCCGCCCTCCCCGCGCACGACGGCGATCTTCTCGCGGTTGCGCACGCTGCGGGCGAGGTTCGCCTCGATGGTGCCGGCCCGCGGCTCGGGAACGCCCCAGGCCAGGGCGAGATAGGCCCGCTCCAGGGGGCCGGTGCGGCCGTGGTCGGCGAACTGCGCCGTCAGCCCGGCATGGGCCAGATCGTTCTTGGCCACCACCAGCAGGCCGCTGGTATCCTTGTCGATCCGGTGGACGATGCCCGGCCGGCGCACGCCGCCGATCCCCGACAGGCTCTCGCCGCAATGGGCGATGAGCCCGTTCACCAGGGTGCCGGAGTCGTGGCCGGGCGCCGGGTGGACCACGAGGCCGGCCGGCTTGTCGATGACGATGAGATCGTCGTCCTCGTACACGATGGCGAGGTCGAGGGCCTGCGCCACCGGCTCCGCCGCCACCGCCTCCGGGATCACCACGGCGAGTTCGGCCCCGGGGCCGACCTTCGCCGAGGGATCGCGGCTGACGGCGCCGTCGCGGCGGACCTGCCCGGCGCGGATGAGGTCCTGCAGGCGCGAGCGCGAGACGTCGGGAAAGGCCCGGGCCAGGGCCCGGTCCAGGCGCTCCGTCGCGGCATCCTCGGCGAGCGTGGCGCGGCGGTCCGCCGATCCCGGCAATTCATCGAGTCCCGGCAACGGGCGATCCTTCGGTTCAAAATGTCGCTCGCGCCGCACCGGCGCGATTTCGGCACTTGTGGTGCCGCGCGACCCTCGCTATACGATCGCCCATCGGCCGGGAAGCACGGATCGCCGCAGCGATCGTCGGATGCCTCCCTCCGGTCCGCGCCCATCGTCTAGCGGTTAGGACAGGTCCCTCTCACGGATCAGACCGGGGTTCGATTCCCCGTGGGCGCGCCAACGACACTTTCTCTCCAGCCTGAACGTCTCTTCCGCTTCGCCGCGCGCGACGGGTCGTGCCGTCGCCCCGCGGACGGCTCAGCCGATGACGGGGCCGAGGCCCGCGTCGCCCGGCCGCTGCTGGGTTTCCGCGGTGAGCAACGACACCACACGCGCCTACTCGGGATCGGCGTCGTCCCGATCTTCGTCCGGCTCCGCGTCGCCATCGGGTCGAGCCAGGGCGGGGGCTTCCTCGACGCGCCGGATGCCGGCCGGGGCGATGGGGCGTGATCCGGGCCTGGACGGCATCATCGCGGCGCCCGAGGCGACGATGCCGGCGAGCGCCCGCAGGTCGGCCGGCTGCGAGGGGTCCTGGGCCACGCCCTCGGCTTCCGCCTGGAGGCGCAGGTTGCAAGCCTTCGACGGCAGGCCGCCGTCGGGGGTGCAGTCGTCGTGTCGGGCGCAGGCCGCGTCCAGGGCGTCGATGGGCGCGAGCGGTGCGTTGTTGCCGGGCCCGCAATAGTTGCCGTGCAGGAGGGCCTTCGGGGTCTCGCCGGCGATGGCGGCAGGAGCGGCCAGGGCGGCCATCGTCACGGCCGCAGCCGCAAGTCCGGAGAATCTCATCGGGTCACCTCGCTTCGATCCCACCCTGCGCGGGATGCGCGTCCCGGTGTCGTCAGGACGGGTGTCGATAATGCCAGGATTCCGAAAACCGTTCCGGGCCGATCCCGGCTCCATGGCCCGGGACAATACCCAAGGGGGGGCCGAGGGTGGGCCGGGTCGATACGGCCGGCCGGGTCGCGGCCCTGACCCCGAGGCGATGGACGCGTCGGGACGGAACGCGTCTGCGGGCATCCTCGTTGCTCCGGCCTTGCGCGGGTCCGGTCAACGTCCATGGCTGCCGTTCTCGAGGGAATGAGCCCTGTCGAGCGACGATCCGTTTCGCGTCACCCTTGAGACCCGCAACGGACGGCGCGTCCTGACCGCCACGGCGGAGCGTGAGGTCGCCCTCATGGCGGAATCGGTTCTTCGGTACGACGAGGGCCAAGCCCTCACGGTCGGCTTCAGCGTCGAGGGTCCGAACCCCGGCGGCGCGCGCCGCATCGCCTTCTACCTCACCGACGTCGCCCTGGAACTCGAACGCGCCTGAGGGGCGGAAGCGCCGAAGCGCTCCCGTGGTTCGTGCTCAGCGCTTGAACTTGCCGTCGTACTTGAACTCGGGGGCCGCCTTCAGGGCGTCCTTGCTGGCGTTGACGGAGGCCTTCCACTTCTTGGCGCCGGTGTCGTAGGTCAGCGCCACCGAGGACGGATCGACCACGACGTAGCGCTCGCCCATGCCGAGGAAGCCGCCGACGGACATGATGTATCCGGTGAGCTTGCCCTTCTCGATGACGAGGTCCTTGATCTCGCCGACATTCGCGTTGGTGCCGTCGACGACATTCAGTCCGATGAGGTTGTAGCTCAGCACGGCGTCCTGCGGGACGGGGGCGAACTTCACGGTGGCCGGGGGGGCGGGAGCCTCGTCCTTGGCGAGGACGGGGCCGGTCAGGGCGGTGACGGCGGCGAGGGCGAGAACGAGGCGACGCATGGGGAACTCCTGTGTCCCGAAACGGGGACCAGGAATGGTCGACCGCGACAAACCGTTCCGCCCCACCGCAGGACTTTCGTCCTCGGAACGGGATCGCACGGATCGCCGTTCCCGGGCCCCAGGACCGCTCCGGTCGCGGCACTTCGCCGTGGGCAGCACCCCGGACAGGATCAAGGGGCTCGCCGACGAGGCCGTCGGCACCGCCAAGCAAGGCATCGGTTCTGCGACCGGTAACGAGAAACCCCAGGCCGACGGCACGGCGCAGGAACGGAAGGGCGACGCGCGGAAGGCCACCGGGGATGGGAAGGAAGGCGCACAGCACGTCGCCGGCCAGGTCGCGGGCAAGGCCTGACCGGTTCGAGGGGGAACCGACGACCCCTCCCCCCTCGGTATCCAACGGCGAACAGCGTCGGACGAACAGGCGACCGAGCCTGCCAAGACACAACGGCGGTTCGCAGCGATAAGGCTGCGAACCTTGTGTCTGTTATACTTCGTGTCACCCAATTGCCTTGTCTTTAATCTGCCGTTCATTCAGTCGTCTCGTCTGAAGAAGCCGCAAAAAATTGGAACGGTATCTTTCCCATCTCCGTTTGCTGCTCCGTACAGTTTGAGGCGACCGGAGAAAATCATGTTGAAGCACGTCCGCGTCGCCGCCCTCGCCACCACCTTCGTGATCGGCGGGGCTGCCATGGCCCTCGCGCAATCCGCCTCGACCGTCGGCACCGGCGGCACGTCCACGGGCGCGAACGGCGCCACCGGCTCGTCCCTCGCGACCGGCGGAAGCGCGGCCGGCGGCAAGACCATGGACCGCGCCCGCGTGAACGAGACCGGGAACGGCGGTCTCAACGGTCAGGCCAAAGCCATGGCGCATGACGGCGGCACCTTCTCGAAGTCGCAGACCAAGACCAAGGTCCGCGACGGCGAGAGCGTCGAGTCCCGCACCAGGACCACGTCGCATGAGCCGGGTTCGAAGCCGGTGACGTCGACGACGACGTCCGGCTCGACCATCGGACGATGAGGCGGGAGACCCCATCCGGGGCTGAGACCTCAGGCCGGTCGTTCCGTCCGGCCGGCGGCCTCGTCCTGGGGTGTGCCGTCGTCGGAAGTGAACGAGGGGATGGGGTTCGGGCGTGGCGAGGATGACGCTTCCGGGTCGCCGACAGGACTGGCTCCTGCTGGGGCTGGCCCTCGTGCTCGTGTTCGTGGCCGTCGCGACCTACTACCTGACGCGGCCCACCACCCTGACGGTCGCGGTCGCCCCACGAGGTGGCAGCGAACCGGCCTTGCTGCAGGCCTACGCGGACGAATTGGCGCGGCGAAAGCTCGGGGTCAGGCTCAAGATCGTCGCCTTCGACGGCGTTCGCGAGAGCGCCGACGCGGTCAAGGCCGGCAAGGCCGATCTGGCCGTCGTTCGGCCCGACGTCGCGCTGCCCGGGAATGCCATGACGCTCGCCATCCTGCGCGAGCTCTCGGCCTTCGTCGCGGCACCGTCCAGCGCGGGCATCAGGAGCTTCGGGGATCTGGCCGGCAAACGCCTCGGCATGCTGGCGAGCCGGACCGCCGACCGTACGCTCGTCGGCACGCTCGTGGCCCACCACGACCTGGAACTCCTGACGGAGCCGCAGACCGCCACGCCACCGAAGAAGGCCGTGGTGCTCGTGCCCCTGGCGGAAGCCGAGGTCGGCCCCGCCCTGCGCGCGCATCGGATCGACGCGCTCGTTCTGGTCACCACACCCACCTCGCCCGTGGCCAGGCGCCTCGTGGCGCTCGTCAAGGACGAGAGCGCGGACGAGGAGATCGCCCTGTTCGGGGTGCCGGATTCCACGGCCGTCCTGGCCCGCTGGCCCCGCCTTCAGGCGGTCACGCTCCCGGCGGCCCTGTTCGGCGGAAATCCACGGCTCCCCGCCGAGGACGTGGCGACCGTCGGCTCGTCCTATCGCCTGGTGGCCCGGGCCGACCTCTCGCGCAGCCTCGCCGCCGAGGTGACCCAGCACCTGTTCGAGATGCGCAGCGCCCTGGCCGACACGGTGCCGGCCGCCGACGCCATCGCCAGCCCCACCTACGAGGACACGGCGGACGCCACCAGCGCGCACCTGCCCATCCATCCTGGCGCCATCGACTACTACGAGCGCGAGCAGGAGACCTTCATCGAGCGATACGAGAGCTGGATCTACCTCGTGGCCATCCTGGCCGGCGGCGTCGGCTCGACCGTGGCCTGGCTGCGCCAGCGGCTGGGCCGCATCCGACGTGAGCGGATCGAGGTGGCGACGAGCCGCCTCCTCGAACTGCGTGCGGCAGCCCAGGACGAGACCGACGTTACGCGCCTGGAGGCCATGGCGGCCGAGGTGGACGACCTGGCCGCCAGCATCGCCCGCCAGGCCCTCAATCGCCCGACCGAGTTACGGATGCTCGGTGCGGCCACGATCGCCATCGACGCGACGCGCTCGACGGTCAGGCGTGCCATGGGCCACCAGGACAAGCCGGCAGAGTCCGGATTCACCGAGGCGCCGGTGACCTCGCCGGCTGCGTAGGCTGCGTTCTCGTGGGCACCGACGCGACGCCGGTCGTAACGGGACTGGGTGCACAGGGCGCGGGAACGGCCGGGACACGCCCAGGCGGCGAAGCCGACCGGAACAGCGCCCCGATCGGCTTCACGCCGTCCCTCGGTCGCGGGGAGGCTCAGTAGCGGTCGTTGCGGTACCCGCCGTACCGGCGCCCCTCGTCGAAGCGCGTGCCCCGGTAGGACCGCTGGTAGCCGCCGAACTCGCGATGGCGGCGGTATCCGTGGGCGGGTGCCCAGGCAGGCGGACCACCCCGTTCGAAACCACGGCCGCCGCGAGCCCAGGGCGGATCGGCCATAGCGGCCGTCGAGGTGCCCAGGATGCCACCGGCGAGTGTGAGGGCCGAGAACAAGACAAGTATCGGCTTGCGAAACATGATGTCTGACTCCGACGCCATCCGAACCTTTGACGTGGAGCAGATACGGCCGAGGATCAAAAACGGTTCCGACCTGATATTTCAATGCAGAACGCCGACGGTCGACGATGCGGTTCAAGGAGTCCGTTTGTCCCGAGGCGCGACCCCTCAACCCAGGGATCGCTGCGACAGGCCGAGCCGAAGCGCGGCTCGGCAAGGAGGTCCGTTCGGCGCGGATGGGCCGGGTCCTCACCGACCAGGAGCCTACGGGCCGACGGTCACGGTTGCCGCCGCGGGGATGTCGGCCCGATGCCGTCGGTGCCCGTCAGCTCTTCTTCTTGTAGGCCTGGATCGCGTTCTGGCATCCGGGTGAAAGCTTCGACATGTTCTTCTGGAAGCAGGCCTGCGTCTCCGGACCGTCCTCGGGCGGCAGGCCCGCGCAGAAGGTCGTGAAGTCGCCGGCGCATTGTTGCTGAAGGGCGGCCTTGTCCTCGTCGGACATCGGTGCGGCCACGGCCGCGCCGGCCGCGGCGGCGGCAAGAACGAACGTCAATCCGAAACGTACCAGCATGTCGTGCTCCCTCACCCCCTGACTGTTCGGGGTCGGGAGCCCAAACGTCTCCGCGTCCCGAACCGTTGCACCGGGGAGGCCTGGGAATCGGATTGACCTGACCGGTCTCTGGGACCTGACCGGTCTCTTGGACCGGGCTGATCCAGAGGCGACGGCATGGTCGCGACCAATGGAGAGCCGGAAGGCCAACCCCGGGAAGCCGCCGGACGCGGGCGTAGGGGCCGCCCCTCCGGTCACAGGACGCCCCGTGCCTGCCTGAGCCACGACGTGCGGTTCCGGCTCGCCGATCGCGAGCGGGAGATTCGCGGCCTGCGGCGTCACCAGCAAGGAGATCGCCGGTCGCCTCGGGTCAACGCCGAAGACCATCGAAACCCGGAAGGCCCGGGCGAGATCCCGGTCCGCTGAGGAGTGCCCGCGAGCGAAGGGGCAACGGCGGAACGGGATCACGGCGACCGCTTCCGCACGAGGCCGACCGTCCGGTCAGACGTCGAGGTTGGCGACGCTGAGCGCGTTGTCCTGAATGAACTCGCGGCGGGGTTCGACCACGTCGCCCATCAGCTTCACGAACAGGTCGTCGGCGTCCTGGGTGTCCTTGACCTTCACCTGCAGGAGCGAGCGCACGTCGCGGTCGAGGGTGGTCTCCCAGAGCTGCTGGGCGGTCATCTCGCCCAGGCCCTTGTAGCGCTGCAGCTGCAGCCCCTTGCGGCCGAAGGCCATCACCGCCTCGAACAGGCCGACGGGGCCGTGCAGGGTGGTCTCGTCGCCCTTGCGGGCGTAGGTGACGGGCTCGTCGTAGATCTCGCGCAGGGCCTCCGCCCGGTCGGCGAGGCGGCGGGCCTCCTGCGAGGCCAGCAGCGCGGCGTCCAGGGTCGCCACCTGGCGCACGCCGCGCAGGGTCCGGCTGAGGACGTAGCCGCCCTCCGAGACCGAGCCCTCCCAGCCGCGCTCGATGTCGTCGGCGATCCGGTCCATGCGCCGGGCGGTCTCCTCGGCCAGCACCTCGGCCTCGGCGGCGTTCTCGTCGACATGGACCCGGAAGGCGCCGGCGATCAGCGCCTGCTCGACCACGGCGCGGTCGTAGCGGGTGTGGAGCGCCTGCATCAGCCCGCGGAACTGGCGGGCCTCCTCGACCAGGGATTTCAGCTGCGGCCCGCCGAACTCGGTGCCGGAGGCCAGCCGCAGTACGGCGCCCTCGACGCCGGCATCGATGAGGTAGTCCTCCAGGGCCCGCTCGTCCTTGAGGTAGAGCGCCGACTTGCCCTTGGCGGCTTTGTAGAGGGGCGGCTGGGCGATGTAGAGGTGCCCGCGCTCGATCACCTCCGGCATCTGCCGGAAGAAGAAGGTCAGCAGCAGGGTGCGGATGTGCGAGCCGTCCACGTCCGCGTCGGTCATGATGATGATGCGGTGGTAGCGCAGCTTGTCCGGGTTGAAGCCCTCGCGGTCGGTGGACGAGCGGCCGATGCCGGCGCCGAGCGCCGTGATCAGCGTGCCGATCTCGGCCGAGGACAGCATCCGGTCGGCGCGCACCCGCTCCACGTTGAGGATCTTGCCGCGCAAGGGCAGCACCGCCTGGAAGGTCCGGTCGCGGCCCTGCTTTGCCGAGCCGCCGGCGGAATCGCCCTCCACCAGCAGGATCTCGCATTTCGAGGGATCGCGCTCCTGGCAGTCGGCGAGCTTGCCGGGCAGCGAGGCGATGTCGAGCACGCCCTTGCGGGTCACGGTCTCGCGGGCCTTGCGCGCCGCCTCGCGGGCGGAGGCCGCCATGATGACCTTGGCCATCACCGAGCGGGCCAGGGCCGGGTTCTCCTCGAGCCAGTTCGAGAGCCCCTCGTTGAGCACGTTCTCCACGGCCGGGCGCACCTCGGAGGAGACGAGCTTGTCCTTGGTCTGCGAGGAGAATTTCGGGTCCGGCACCTGCACGGAGATCACGGCCGTGAGGCCCTCGCGGCAATCCTCGCCGGTCAGCGAGATCTTTTCGCGCTTGGCGATGCCCGACGACTCGGAATAGCCGGTGATCTGGCGCGTCAGCGCGGCGCGGAACCCCGCCATGTGGGTACCGCCGTCGCGCTGCGGGATGTTGTTGGTAAACGGCAGCACGGTCTCGTTGAACGAGTCGTTCCACCAGAGCGCGACCTCGACGCGGATGTTGTCGCGCTCGGCCCGTACCATCACGGGCTTCTGCATGCCCTCGATGGGTTTGCGCGAGCGGTCGAGGTAGCGCACGAAGGCCTCGATGCCGCCCTCGTAGAACAATTCCTCGCGCTTGTGCTCGGCGTGGCGCGCGTCGGTGAGCACGATGCGCACGCCGGAATTGAGGAAGGCCAACTCGCGCAGGCGCTTCTCCAGCGTCGCGTAGTCGAACTCGATCATCGTGAAGGTGTCGGTGGAGGGCAGGAACGACACCTCGGTGCCGCGCCGGCCGTTGCCGTCGCCCACGATGACCAGCGGTGAGACCGCGTCGCCGTGGCGGAACTCCATCGCGTGCTCCTTGCCGTTGCGCCAGATGCGCAGGCGGAGCCATTGCGAGAGGGCGTTGACCACGGAGACGCCGACGCCGTGCAGGCCGCCGGAGACCTTGTAGGAATTCTGGTCGAACTTCCCGCCGGCATGGAGCTGGGTCATGATGACCTCGGCGGCCGAGACCCCCTCCTCCTTGTGGATGTCGGTGGGGATGCCGCGGCCGTTGTCGGAGACCGTGACGGAGCCGTCGGCGTTCAGCGTGACGGCGACGAGGTCCGCGTGGCCCGCGAGCGCCTCGTCGATGGCGTTGTCGACCACCTCGTAGACCATGTGGTGCAGGCCCGAGCCGTCGTCGGTGTCGCCGATATACATGCCGGGGCGCTTGCGCACCGCGTCGAGGCCCTTGAGGACCCGGATGGATTCCGCGCCGTAGGCATCGGCGGCGAGATTGTGGGAACTGTCGGACATGAACTTCCTCGGGCAGGCGGGCATTCAGGCCGGGCTTGCCGGCCCGGGCGGGGCTTGCCGGCCCAGGCCGGGCCCCCGCCGCCTGCGTTTCTTGCTTGCCCACGCAATATAAGCATTTCCCACTGGAAATGCATCGGTTTCGGGCTCGCGGACCCCTGTCATCGCGACCACGATGCCCCGTTCGCCTTAACCGCCCGTCAAGGCCCCGCCGGGACCCGGACGCCGGGGCCGGCAGGGTTCAATCCTGGAGGAAGGGGTTCGAGACCCGCTCCTCGCCCAGCGTGCTGGTGGGGCCGTGGCCGGGGATGAAGGCGACGTCGTCGCCCAGCGGCAGGACCTTGTCCTTGATCGCGCGGATCAGCTGCTCGTGGCTGCCGCCGGGCAGGTCGGTGCGGCCGACCGAGCCCTTGAACACCACGTCGCCCACCAGGGCGAAGCGCGCGTCGCGGCTCATGAACACCACGCTGCCGGGGGAGTGGCCGGGGGCGTGCAGGATGTCGAAGGCCAGGCCGCCCACCTCGACCACGTCGCCGTCGGTCAGCCAGCGGTCCGGCGTCACCACCCGGGCGCCGTCGAGGCCGTAATTGGCGCCCGTTTCCGGCAGGCTGTCCAGGAGGTAGCGGTCGGCCTCGTGCGGCCCCTCGATCGGCACGCCGAGGCGCTCGCGCAGCTCGGCCGCGCCGCCGGCATGGTCGATATGCCCGTGGGTGAGCAGGATCTTCTCGATGGCGATGCCCTGGGCGGCGATCGCCGCCTCGATCCGGTCGAGGTCGCCGCCCGGATCGACCACGGCGCCGACCTTGGTCTCGTCCGACCAGATCAGGGTGCAGTTCTGCTGGAAGGGGGTCACCGGAATGATTCCGGCGCGGGGCGTGCCTGGCATCGTCGGTCTCGCGGGATGGCGCCGCGGCGGCGCGGGGTGGGTGTGGGGG
>NZ_JBYSXL010000091.1:0-15149 GCF_058782155.1 Methylobacterium sp. FW306-05-D | reverse complement strand
CCGTACGCGCGACCTGCTCGTGCGTCAGCGGACCCAATTGATCAATGCACTGCGCGGGCACCTTACGGAGTTCGGGTACGTCGTTCGCCAAGGTGTCGGGCACGTTGGCCAGCTCGCGGCGATCGTCCGCGACCCCACATCTGACGTGCCGGCCGAGGCAAGGCCGGTCCTGGCCATCATTGCGGGCAGCCTGGAGGCGCTCCAGGCGCAGATCGCACTTCTCGACCGCGAGATCGCCCAACGCGCGAAGAACGATGCCGTGGCCAAGCGGCTGATGACGATACCGGGTGTCGGCCCGGTGATCGCGACCGCACTCGTGGCTCTGGCACCGGCCGCCGGTACCTTCCGCCGCGGGCGCGACTTTGCGGCTTGGCTCGGTCTCGTCCCGCGGCAACACTCCAGCGGCGGCAAGGAGCGGCTGGGGCGAACGACCAAGATGGGCGAGCGCAGCCTGCGACGGTTGCTGATCCTGGGCGCGAGCTCTGCGACCAAGGTCGCGGCGCGTGATCCCGATAAAGCTGGGGCATGGTTGGCCGGCATGCTGTCGCGCAAGCCGCGCATGCTGATCACCGTCGCCCTGGCGAACAAGATGGCGAGGATCGTCTGGGCCTTGATGGCCCATGGCGGCTCCTACAGAGCTCCGGCCACGGCGTGATCGCCACGGCCTGAGGCGTCAGGGAGGCAGGGAAGGTCAGTCGAGAGGTATGGCGCAACGGTCAGAAGACGGGGTCGGGAAAACCAGTGAATGGCCAAGCGCCTCGAGCGCGCCAAAGCGACTTGGACCCGATCCGCGCTCTCCATACAGGCCAGCAGCCGTGATGATGGCTGCATCAACAGGCCGGACACACGGCAGCACCTGATCCTGCGCGCACCAATCTCTCCAACACCCCCTTGAATCCGATGGGGCGTCCACACACGGCCATTCACTTGGATCACGAGGCTTACCGTTAGCGGACGGGTCCAGCTCCCTCAGGGATTTTCAGCATATCCGGACAGATCGGGCACCTTGGTTTTGCCCGCGAACAGTTTCGCCGCCAGATTGCCGAGGGACGGCTGGCTCGCTACGCCCAGCGCACCGTGCAGGAAGCGGATACAAAGACGGCTGCGGGGATGCATCAGGCGTGGACCGATCTTCGGCACCCCCTGGCCATCCTCGACCATGGGGCGCATCGCGGTCTCGTAGCGATTCAAGGCGGCCGTCACGTCGCCGCCGCGGTCGAGTTCTGCCGCCAACACATAGGCTCCGGTGACCGCCAGCGTCGTTCCGATGCCGGCGAGCGGCGTCGCGCACCACGCGGCGTCACCCGTCAGAGCAACGCGCCCCTTCGACCATTGCTTCATCCGGACCTGGCGCAGGACGTCGAAGTAGAACTGCTGTGTGCTATCCATCCCTGAGAGGACACGCTCGGCCTGCCAACCGGCATCCGCGAAGCGCTTGCGCAGGAAGGCCTTCTGGCGGTCCACGTCCCATTCAAGGCTGCTGTAAGCCTATCGGCCCTCAGCCGCAGTGGCCCAACATTAGGTGTTCAAGCTTGCGATAGTTGGCTCCCGGGAACCTCATTTTTGGTGTGCATCGCGTGCGGCACCCGAACAATCCAGTGTGGCTGCTCGGGAGCGAAAGTTGATGATCTTGCTTGAAATCTCGGCGCCATGAACCGCGTCGGCGATTACCTGAGCCAGTGTGCCTTGATCAAACGGCTTGCTCAGTCGAGGCAGGACAAGGGTGCGCTCTGACGATACCTCCGCGTAGCCCGAGGCTAAAATAACTGGCAACCCAGGGTGCGCGCATGCGATCTGCTTTGCCAGCTGTGTTCCCGTCATGCCCGGCATAGCGTGGTCGGTAATGACAAGGTCCAGCCCTTGTGTGCGATCAAGAAGATCCAGGGCATCCTGGCCCGATCGGGCTTCAACGGCGTGATGACCCAAATCCTCCAGCATCGCTGCTGTGTTTTCGAGAACCAGGGGATCGTCATCGACTACCAGAACGGCCAAAGACCGCGACGACATACGGGGGGAAGGTGCAGCGTTCACAGTTTCAGCTTGTGCCCCAGCCTCGGCCATTGGAAACCACATTTCCGCAGTCGTTCCCTCGCCGACTTGGCTCCTGAGCGTGAGAAGGCCCTGTGACTGCGCAGCTAAGCCCTGCACCATCGGAAGGCCCAGCCCTGTTCCCTTGCCGACGCCCTTCGTGGTGAAGAATGGCTCCTGCGCACGGGCGAGGGTCGCCGCGTCCATACCGCTGCCTGTGTCCGCCACCGAGAGGCAGATAAAGCGGCCCTCGGGAAGATCGACCGCATCTTCCTCGCCCGCTTGGCGACCCGCAATCGTGATCGTGCCGCCCTCGGGCATGGCATCGCGTGCGTTCACAGTCAGGTTGAGAAGCGCCAGTTCACACTGGTGCGCGTCTACCAGGACGCGCGGTAAGCCAAGCGGGAAGCGGGTCTCGATACGTATCTGCGGTCCGATCGAGCTTTGGAGCAGGTCCGTCATACCCTGCACGAGTTGAGGCAAGTCCACCGCCTCGGGCTTCAACTGCTGCCGTCGCGCGAAGGCGAGCATGCGCTGCGTCAGGGCAGCACCACGCTGCGCGCCCTGAACGGCATTGTCGAGCAGGCGTGTGAGTTTGGGATCGTCCGGTAGGCGTTTCCGCAGCAATTCGAGGCTGCCGAGGACCGCCATGAGGAGATTGTTGAAGTCGTGCGCGACCCCTCCCGTGAGCTGGCCAACCGCCTCCATCTTCTGTGCCTGTGCAAGCGCCTCACGGGCTTGATCTAGAGCTTCCTGGGCCTGCTTGCGCTCGGTGATGTCACGTGTGACCTTCGCGTAGCCAACAAGGAGGCCGTGCTCGTTGCGGATCGCATCGATCACCACGTTGGCCCAGAAGCGGCTGCCGTCCTTGCGCACCCGCCAGCCCTCGGCCTCGAACCGCCCCTCGCGAGCCGCAGTCTCGAGCGCCATGGTCGGATCGCCACGCTGGAGGTCTGCTGGCGTGTAGAAGCGAGACAGGTGACTGCCGACAATTTCCTCGGCTGTGTAGCCCTTGATGCACTCGGCCCCAGCGTTCCAGTTGGCAATCCGACCTTCAGTATCGAGCATAAAGATCGCGTAGTCTCTTACGCCCTGGAGCAGCAGCCGGAAGCGCTCCTCACTGGCGCGGAGAGCCGCAGCCTCGTGCTCGGATGCCTCCGATAGGTGCCGGTCGAACATGGCTGCAGTGAGTGCCAAGACGAGGATCAGGAAGGTCGTGCCGGTGACCCAAATCGCGAGGTAGGTTTGGTTCACACCCACGGTACTGTGGGCATGATCGACGGGCGCATGTGCGCTGAACGCGGAACCCTGCATCGCGCCGTAGTGCATACCTGAAACGGCGAAGCCCATGACCGCGGCGGCAAGGAGGCGCAGCTTGACGCTGGTCTGCTGGAAGGCGAGCCAGAGCGCGGCGATGGCTGCGCCGATGGCGATGAGGATCGAGATAACGACCCAAAAATGGTTATATCTCAGGTCGGCCGGCATGCGCATGGCCATCATGCCCGTGTAGTGCATTCCCGCGATGCCGAGCCCCATCACGAGGCCGCTGAGGCAGAGGGCGCCTGGTCCTGCGCCTGGCCCGTTGACGACAACGAAGCCGAGCCCCGTGACCGTGATGGGCAGCATCAGCGAGAGCAGGGTCAGGCGCAAATCGTAGCCGACCTCCAGGCCCGGAAGGCTGAAGGCCAGCATGGCGACGAAATGCATCGACCAGATGCCGCCTCCCATGGCGACGGCGGCGGCGGCGAGCCACGCCCGCGAAGGCCATCCGGTGGTGGCACGCATGCGTGCGGCGAGGTCGAGCGCCGTGTAGGAAGCGGCGGCAGCGATCAGGATCGAGATTGCGACGAGGGCAGAGTCGTGAGTTCCGGGATGTGGCATCCGGGCGAAGTACCTTGCGACCGCATTCTACTCGTTAGATCAGTGCGTCTCATTCACTATGACTACTTTGGCAGAAAGGAATTCTGATTTAAGCGCGCCGGAAACAGGAAATATGTTTGCGTGCACTGCAATCTAAAGTGCATCAAGTCAGTAAAATCTGATGCTTTTTGGCCTGAAAGATGGGCCATCAGGGCTCTTAGACCAGACTGCCAAAGTAGTGCTAGGGCGTGCCGTGTATGCCCTGCGTTCGCTGCGGCAAAAATCGTAGTGCTTCGGCAAAACTTGCCCCGGGAGCTGGGGTTCTCCGCCTGCAATGAAGCCGTATCATGTGAGACGGGTTGTTTGGGCCTGATCTGATGTCGCCGGTTGCCTTCAACCCAGCGAGTGTCATTGTGTCATGCCCATGCGGCTTCGAATCGGCCGCGTCGGCCTTCATCGTCGGCTATCCGGACATGCGAGGGTCATTTGAAGACCGTATTCTCGACGGAGCACATCCATCCGCGGGAGCGTTTCGCTTTCTGGCACGATGTGGCCCGGAGGGATGTCGTCGATCACGAATCCACCCCGGTATGCCGGAATACTTTTCACGCTGAGTTACGTGCCGGCTCGGTCGGCGACATTGGACTTGTCTCGTTCCAGAACTCGGACATGGCGGTTAGCCATACCCGCCGTCACATAGCGCACGCCAACACCGACGAGCTGTTCATCTGTCGGCAATCCGCTGGGCAGATCGCCCTGGAGCAGGACGGCCGCAACGTCGTGTTGGAGGCGGGGGACATCACCCTAATCGACCCGGCCTTGCCCTACGGGGCACGATTTTTCAAAGGTTCGGAAGTCCTCATCCTGAAAATCCCACGGCAGCGTTTGGAAGCGCGCCTTGGGAAGGCACGGGAGATGACGGCCCGGGCGATCAAGCCGGGCACGACCGAGACTGGTCTGCTGTCGGCCACTCTCGCGATGCTGCCGCATCACACGGACAATTTGAGCTCGGCCGCCGAAGCCCTTCTCGAACCGCACCTGCTCGATCTGGTCACCCTGTCGGTTGGGCGGATGTGGGGGCAGGACGGATCGCGTACCTCGCCGTCCCGCTCCCTCGTGCGTGTGAAATTGCGGGCGGTGATCGAAGCCCGCTTGGCTGACCGCGCCCTTGATGCCGGCTTGGTCGCCAGCGCGGCCGGGGTCAGCGTGCGATACGCCAATGCTGTCTTGGCTGACGAGAACACGTCGATCGTACAACTCATCCAGGCGCGGCGCCTTGCGCGCTGTCGCCAGGCCCTGGAAGATCCCTTACAAGGCGGCCGGACAGTCAGCGAGATCGCCTATGGCTGGGGCTTCTCCGACATGACCCATTTCGGCCGTCGGTTCAAACTTGCCTACGGCGTGCTGCCCAGCGCGCTTCGACGCCGCGTTGGGCAGACGCTCTGACCATCAGGCGACGCGCGATGTTTGATCGGGCGCCCTGATCCAGTCGATCTGCGTCAGGGTCCGACGGCCCGTGCCCGCACGAAGACCCGATGCGGGATCCCCTGAGCCTGTAAAACCCAACGCACACGGTGCTCGATCTCAATCTCGGCGGAGGTGGGCCACCTTTGAGATTGCGCGACCGCTGAGGGCATGCAACGCGCCGTTCGTGTTCCTGACGGGCTACGACCCTGACGTGATCCCGCCGGACATGGCCGACGTCTTACGGTTTTAGAAGCCGCTGCCGTTTGGCGAGATCGTCGAGGCGGTGGGACAGCTCTAAGCCTCGCGGCTGCTGAGAAGGAGGCACCGAGGAGGTGCAAGAAGTGTAGAAAGGGGGGAACGAGACCGTCCGCTTCGATGCTTTGGCCGCTCGAAAGCGGACCAGCCGCTGACCACCCAACCCAGACGTAGAGCGGACGGACGGATCCCGACCCATCTCAGCCACCTGGACCGCCGCTAGCGCCTCTCTGAAGCAGCCGTGATCTTGCCTGCGCGACGCGACTCCTGGCCGATCTCGAACTGTCCCATGGCGTTGGCGAGAAACTCCTATTCGTGGCTCCGGCGGGTTCCGCCGAGCTGTCCGCTTGCCTGCGTCGGCAACCTGAGTTGGGACACCGCGTCGAGGTCCTGCTGCAATCCTGCCTGCACAGATCTGTTTCGCTACTCGCGGCCAACCGCGATGTCCTGGTCAGAATCGCGGATGTGCTCGGTCGCACCAATAGGATCTCAGTGGTTGAGGCTCGTCTGGCCCTGGAGCCGAACTCGAACAGCTCGGGTGGCGGCGACCACCAGTGAACTGGACAGGAGACGCCCTGCGTTAAGATATCCCTCGCCCCCGCACCGCACCGAGACAGCGACCGATGCCGAATCCTATCGAGTCGACTCTGAGGGCTGCCGCTGAGGGCTTCGTCGCGCTGGTGGCGGCCTGCAACCGGCTCCGCCTGCCAGGAACGCAGCACCCCTTCGTTGTCGGCGTCCATGCACCGAGGCGCGAGGAGCTGACGCTGCGGGATCTGCCCGTGACCGGGACGATCCCGGCGGGCCTTGACGGCCGCTACCTCAAGATGGGCGCAATCCCGCCCGACCACGCGCGGCCACGACTGGTTCCTGGGCGACGGCATGGTGCACGGTCTCTGCATCGCGGGCGGCAGGGCCCTGTGGTACCGCAACCGCTGGATCGGCTCGCGCGCGGCCTCGGCGGCGCTCGGCAGGCCCGCCGCCCCGGGGCCGCGCCGGGGCGACGACACGGTCAACACCAACGTCGTCGAGATCGGCGGCCGCGCCTTCGCCGTGGTCGAGGCCGGCAGCTCAGCCAAAAGCCTCGGGGCGCCGAAACGGCCTATCTTGGGCCGGGAAGCGAGAAGGCTTTCCGGCCGCCCGCGACCGCTTCCGCTCCGGATCGACGCTAGGCGACACATTCCGCCGGTCCGCCAGCTCATCGAGACTGTTGGGACCGGGCCGACGAAGCTCGCAGGGGACGGCAGATGTCGTTGTTTGGTACGCGCAGTCGCATCGGGCGCGAACCTGACGAACCGATCACGCCAAGGTTTCCTTCTGTAGGGAACCCGAGCAGCAGCAGCGTCGCCTGGATAAGCCGGCTGATTGGCGCCTAAACGGGCCTCTTCTTGCCATCAACGACCTCGATCGTCCGTACAGATGAAGGGCTGCGCGATTTGGCCCCACCTCTCCGGGCGCGGTCGGTCACGTCCTCGACGACGACGATTCGTGTGGGCATCTTTCTCCTGAGCTCTTGGCGACCTTCGTCCCGACGATGCACTAACTTCGAACCTGGACCACCGGATAGGGGCAGGCCAGGTCGTCGAGCGGACCCTGGCGTGGTTCGCCCAGTTCCGTCGCCTCGCCATCCGATACGAGCGACGGGCCGACATCCATCTCGCATTCTCGACGCTGGCTGCCGCTCTCATCGTCTGGCGCTTCATCGAACGATGGTTTTGTTAGACGCTCTTAGGTGTTGAATCAGTTTTAGCTGTGCCAGCGTATTTGTGAGATAAATACTGAATCAACCCTATCGGGCTATGTAGCTGATTTTAGGGGATTTTTTTGAATCAGTCTTAGCTGCGTACGACAAACTAAGTCACTCCAGGCGTTGAACTTTTTGCTGAACCGCCCTGCGGTTTGAGCCCTTTGCTACACACCGCTGCTACACAACCGTCCGCGGACGGCGGGAGCGCGGTTTGGGTTCGGTCGCCAACGTTGTCCAGCGCGGACGCACTTTCCACTTCAGACGCCGGGTTCCTGCCGACCTGCGGCGGCGCCTCGGCCGCCACGAACTCCTGCGCAGCCTCGGCACAAACGACATCCGCACTGCCAAGGTCGGAGCCTGTCGGTTATACGTGGCGGCGGAAGAGCTGTTCTCGACCCTGCGCGCCATGCCGATGCTGACCGACGACCAGCTTGCTCACCTCGTCCGAGACTTTTACGACACCATGCTGTCGGACGAGAACGCCGGCCGGCTCACCCGCGGACCGCTGCCCGAGGGCGTACGCGAAGCCCGGGTCACGCAGTACGCGACGATGGCCGCCAAGGGACGCGAGGCGTTGGCTAGCAACCGTCTCGACGAGGCAGCCTTCATCGCCGAGGCAATGCTGAAGCGTCAGGGGATCGCCATCCGGGATCTGACACCTGCGGAAGCGGCCAAAGCCAAGCAGGCGATGCTGCGCGCCGGAATCGACCTCTCGGAGACGCTGAAAGCTCGCTACGAGGGTGACTTCAATTACGAGCCGCGCGACAAACTTCTGAAGGCGACGCTCACCGAGCCGTATGCAAAGGCTTCGGCGACGCCCGCAGCAGCAGCAATGGCCGCAGCCGCCCCCGTCGCGCCAGCGGCATCAACACCACCCAAGAAGGACGACCCAGCTTCCGCGTCCGAAGTCCGCTTCGAGGACCATGGAAAAGCCTTTCGCGACCAGCAGGTCCAGACGAAGCGCTGGGACAATCAGACCGCGGCTCAGGCTGGCGCCACCTATCGTCTCTTCGCGGACGTATGCGGCGACAAGCCCATCGGCGCCTACACGCGCAAGGATGCCGGACGCTTCCGCGAGCGCGTCGAGCGGCTGCCCAGCGATTACGGTAAGCACCCGCGCTATCGCGGCCTGAACGTCGAGGCGATCCTGGCCGCCTACACGGCTCTGCCCAAGGGCTCGGGTGTCGGAGTCATCACGCAGAAGACCATCAAGCGCCACTTCTCCGCCCTGTCCACACTCTGGACAGCAGCGGTGGCGGAGGGTGACGCGAGCGAGAACATCTTCTCTGGTCATCGCTTCGCGGCCACTCGCAAGGCGAGCGAGCAGCGCGACATGTGGGAGCGGGCCGAGCTCACTCGTCTTTTTGCAACGCCGGTCTGGACGGGCTGTGTGTCACCGACCCGGCGCACAACGCCCGGCGGGCTCATCGTGCGGGACGAAAAGTTCTGGTTGCCCCTGATCGCTGTGTTTTCCGGCATGCGTCAGGAAGAAATCTGCCAACTGCACGTCGAGGACATTCGGCAGGACGAGGACGTCTGGTTCATCGATATCAACGACCGACCTCCGCGCAAGGTGAAGAACGCGACTGCTGTGCGCCGCGTACCGATCCACTCGGAACTGATCCGCCTCGGCTTCCTCGCGCACGTCGACAAACAGCGACGCATTCGACAGCCCCGTGTTTTCCCCGGCCTGGAACGTGGCGGAGCCGATGAACGGCTCGGCCATGCCTTCACCAAATGGTTCACCCGCTACCGCCGTGACGTCGGGGTCTACCGAGTCGGACTCGACTTCCACTCGTTCCGCCACACCGCGACGACGCTGATGCATCAAGCTGGCGTGGTGCCGGCAGTGATCGATCACGTCACGGGCCACGCGACGGCGGGCGAAACGGCGCGCTACACCAAACGCTCAACCCTGCCGCAACTGCGGGCCGCTATCGAGACGATCGCAATCGGGGTGGATCTGTCCAAACTTCACACCACAGTGCACAAGTAAGCTTGGGGCGGAAGGCTTCACCGGGGACGGGGACGAAGGCAGCAATCAGCGCCGACGTCCGCCCCTGAGCGGCTCCGGCGGCGTCGCGCCTTCATCCGGCGCGACGAACAGCTCGCCGAGCGGGACAGCCAGCGCCGCCGCGACCTTGTCGAGCAGGTCGACTGTGGGGTTCTCCGCCTGCCGCTCCAGCCCGCCAAGGTACGCCCGGTCGACGCCCGCGTCTGCCGCCAGCCGCTCCTGGCTTAAACCCTGCGCCACGCGCACCCGGCGTAGGTTCCACGCCACCAATGCTCGCCCCTTCATGAGCGAGGATCAGCAGCCAGTACGGGCTATCTAACCACTGTCTATAGCCACACCTTACCGCTAAGCTCGTCCCACGGCAGGGACCGGCACGGGGCAAGCAGGATCACGATGCGGGTGCGTATTCACCGCGGCACGCGCGAGATCGGTGGCACTTGCGTCGAGTTGGAGCACGAAGGAGTCCGCCTCCTCCTCGACCTCGGCCTGCCACTGGACGGCGACCCCGACGACACGAATCGCCACCCGACGATTGAGGGCTTGGCCGGCGGCGGCGACCTGCTCGCACTCGTGCTCAGTCACGGCCACCGTGACCACGTTGGGCTCATTCACCTCGCCGGGCCCGACCTGCCCGTGGTGATGGGCGAAGCGACCCTTCGCATCCTGCGGGCAGCCGCCACCTTCGTTCCGGAGAGCTACGTCCCCACCAAGACGGTCACCTTCGCCGAAGGGCAGACGGTCACCTTCGGCCCGTTCGCGGTCACACCGATCCTCGTCGACCACTCGGCCTACGACGCCTACGCCCTGCTGGTGGAGGCCGGCGGGCAGCGGCTGCTCTACTCCGGCGACCTTCGTGCCCACGGGCGCAAGGGCGCACTGTTCGAGCGCCTCGTACGTGACCCGCCGCGCAGCGTCGACACCCTGCTGCTGGAGGGATCGAGCCTCGGCCGCCTCGATGAGGACCGCACCTTCCTGAGTGAGGCAGAAATCGAGGACCGCTTCGTCAGCCTGTTTGAAGACACCGCGGGCCTCGCGTTGGCGGCGGCCTCGGCCCAGAACATCGATCGCGTTGTCTCACTCTACCGCGCCTGTAAGCGCACCGGCCGTACGCTGGTGCTCGACCTCTATGCCGCCGAGGTGCTGGCCGCGACCGGAAATCCCCGCATCCCGCAATCCGACTGGCCGGGCGTCGGCGTCTTCGTGCCCCAGCACCAGCGCGTGCGGATCAAGCGTACCGGCCGCTTCGACCTGATCGAGCGGCACGGGGCCAACCGCATCTTCCCCGAGCAACTAACGGCCATGGCGCCACGCGCGGCGCTGCTGTTCCGCCGCTCGCTGCTGCCCAACCTCGACCGCGCCGGGTGTCTGACGGGCGCGCGGGCGATCTGGTCGCAATGGGCAGGCTACCTCGACCAGCCGCGCGGGCGGGCACTCGCCGACGACCTCGCCGAGCGCGCCATCCCGCTCGCCCATGCCCACACCTCGGGCCACGCCAGCATCCCGGACTTGAAGCACTTGGCCGCAGCGATCGCGCCGCGCCAACTCGTGCCGGTCCACACCTTCATGCCCGAGCGCTTCCCCGCGCTGTTCGGGCCCAGCGTCACGATCAGGGAGGACGGACAGTGGTGGGACACAGCGGTATGAGCGGCGCGAGCGAGGCGGCGGAGACCGGCGCGAGGAGCGGCACGGGGATCGACGCCACGAACGAGGTCCCGTACCGGAGCCTCGGGGAGCCGTTTCTCGCGGCGCTGGAGGCGCTGGCCCAGGCGCCGCACGGGGGCTGGTGGGCCGACGTGCTGGCCGACCCAGATCTGCTGCTGGCGGTGCGCGACCGCTCGCTGAACGTCTACCACCGTGGCGCCTCGCTGTTCCGCATCACCCCAGCGGGCACGGGCGTGGCGGCCGAGACGCACGCCAAGTACCTCGTGCGCCAGCGGCAGGCGCTGACCCGGCTCGGTCCGGACGGCGGCTTCGACCTCGACCCGGGCAGCGCGGTGTGGACGCGCTACGAGGGCGCCGGCACGCTGGCCGAGATGAAGCGGGCGGCCGCGGCACTGTCCGGACTGGAGAAGACCGGGGTGCACGCGCTGGTGCAGGCCAGCCCCAACGTCGTCGACGTCGAGATTGCGCTCACCGGCGCACAGGTCGCCCCCGAGCCGGACGGGGCGGAGGCGGACGCCGCGCTGCTCGCCCCGGCGGATGCAGGCAAAGCAGCACAGGCCCCGGCCCTACCCCGCCAGGACCGGCTCGACGTGGCGAGCCTGGAGGAGCGGGGCGTGCCAGGCGAAGCGTGGCTGGTGTTCCACGAGGCCAAGCTCGCGGCGAACCCGGCCCTTCGTTCGAAGACCACCCCGGCGATCGTCGCGCAGGTCACGCGCTACCGGGCGACCCTGACCGCGCAGGCGGAGCGGCTGGCGGCGGGCTACCCGGCCCTGTGCCGCGACCTCGTCCGCCTCGACGCCCTGCGCAACGCGGTGCGCGCCACCCGCGGCCTCGACGCCGTAACGCCCCGCGATCTCCTCACAGCCGAAGTCGCCTCAGGCACACGCCGGCTGCGGGTCGATCCCGAGCCACGTCTCGTGGTGTTCGGCTTCGACGCGGACCAGCGCGACGGTGCGCTGCGGGCGATCACCGATGACCTGCGCTGCCGGCACGGGCTGCAGGTCTACGCGGTCGGCCGGCCCAATGGACGGACGAGTGCTGCCTTTCGCCGGCCGTCCGACCCAGTCTGAGGATTTCGGCTCGGGAGGGGGTGCGACCGCCGGCCGCGGCAGGAATCTGCGTCCGGCTGTAAATTCGCGGGGGGCAACGGGAATACCTCTTCTCAGCTCCGCCGGAGCGTCCGCGAGACCCCTTCGTCATGTCCAGCCTATCCCATCACGCTGCCCCGATCCGTCGCGTGCTGCACCTTCACCGGCCCATGCACTCGATCCCGACCTTGATGTGCCTCGGCGTCCTCCTCGCGATTTCGGTGACACCCATACAGGCGAACCCATCCTTCGAAGCGCATTATCAGGGGCGAGGCGAAGGTCGCCTCACCCTCAAAGTATCTTCGCTCGATCAGGCAGGACCGGCGGCCACCTACTCGGTCGAGGCCTTCACCGGCATCCCCGACGCGTGTTCGGGCACCGTCTCAGGCGCTGCCCGCCGGATTGATACCGACACGTTGCGGCTCAGCCTGAAGGGAGACGAGGCAGCCTGCGAGCTCACTCTGCGCTTCGGTGCAGACCGTAAGCGCGTGCGGATGGAGGAGCAGGGCTGCGGCGATTTTCACGGGCCTGCCTGTAGCTTCGACGGCGCGCTGACCCGCCGCTGACCGCAAGCCGTGTCGGTCCGCCGCCTCCGCGTGCCCGGACCACATGCCTTTCCTCTCTCCCCTTCGACGGACCACCCCCATGATGCGTGCGATCCTGCCGTTGTCCCTCGTTCTTGCCGTCTCTCCGGCTTGGGCAAACCCGCCGGTCGACGAGACCAAGACCGGCGGGTGCCTCGAACTCAAGATCGACGGGCGGCCTGCCCCCTGCAACCACGACTTCCGCCTCGTCGACGATGGCAAGGGCGAGGTGAACTTCGTCACCGGCTACCGGGAGGGCCAAGCGAAGCCGGAGATGGCGGTCAACTTCGCGACCGCCCAGGTCCCCAATATGGAGAACGCCTACGGCTACGCGCTCCGCCTGACCCACGTAACGCTAATGACGGTCGGTGCCCCCGACCAGCAGCGTCACTGGCCGGCCAGGGGCCTGTGCTTCCTGGTCAAGCCTAACCCGGTGCGGGCCGGCGCGAAAGCGGTGCGGCAGGACATCGTGGTGATGTGCTCGGCGAACCTGACCGAGGCAGCCGCACCGATGCAGCGGATCGACTGGAAATTCGTGTTCTGAAGCGGGAGATCACCATGAGCATGAGCACTCCCGGCACGGACACCACCACTCCATGTTCCAACACCCCTCCCGGCAAGCTGCCCGCCCCGAGCGTCGGCATCTTCTGGGGCGTACCGGACAGCGGGCGTATGGTGCTGGTCACAGACCGCACGACCCTGGCAGAGGCGGAACCCTACGGCGACTGCCTCACCCACCCGCGCGGGCACCATGAGGTTTGGGAAGCGTGGCGCAGGCTCGGCGCCACGACTCTGCGCCGCTGCGGACTGCCATCAGCAATCGCGGGTCACGAGTACGAAACTTTCCCGCGCGGGCGGGTGGTCTACATGCACGGGCCAGCGCTGTTCACCCTCTACGCCGACCGCCGCCTGCAGCGGCCCCAGACGATCGCCAACCTCGTCCGATTATTCGGCCTGACCAGAGAGCGTCACACGGTACGCTCGGATGCGCACTATCGCACCCTCGCTTGAGGGCAAACAGCATAGGCGGCAGCTCGGCCGATATCGAAGCACTGCTGGTCGATGTCACCGACCCGGGCAACACAACGCCGGGGATGCTGCCGGCGATCTTTTGCGACCTCGTCGGACGGCTCGACGCGGCCGAACTCCCCTACGCCGTGGTTGGCCGCATCGCCCTGACGCTGTACGAGCAGGCACGCTTCTTCGGTGAAATCGAGATCGTCGCCGATCTTGGCCCGGACGGGGGCGGGCACGCCGCGCAGTTTGTACGGGCGACGCGGGCTCGCTTCGCGGCACACACGGACCCGCACCAATGCCGGCGGCCCATCACCCTGACGCTGCGGCCCTGTACTGGGACGATCAAGGCGAGGCTGCTGGCCGAGGCAGTCACCCGCCCGTGGTTCGGCGTGCCGGCACTGCTGGCGAGCGCGGAGCACCTACTCTGGCTCTGGTGCCGCACCGACGCCCCCGACCACCCAGCAGATGCCGCCGCGCTGATCGCAGGCGGCACGGTCGACCTTTGCCGGGTGCGGAGCCTGCTGCGCGAGACGGACGACGACAAGGAGAGCGGTCAGCGGCGGCTGGCAATCGGCGACGCGGTCCTGTCGACAACGTCTTCGTTCAGCCGGTTCATGACGGAGCGGCGTGCTCGGCTCGACCCAAACCAAGTGCCGGTCTGGCGCCTGCAACGGGCGGAGGCAGTGGATAACCGGGAGCGCTGAGAGCGCAGCCGTCCAACACGACAGCTCCGCATCGCTGCGTAGGGCGACCGCGTCCAGGGCTGTTTCGCGCCGATCGCGACCACTACATCAAAGCGAAAATCACCCCACCCGCCGGTAGACGAGCTGGAGCGGCAGGCCCCCCTGCCGCCTACGGCGCCTCCGCCGGTGGACGCTGGCCTACCTCTGGCAAGCGGATGAGTACCCCCTTGGCCACTGAATCTCAGCCGCCATGTTTCCACGGCCTGCCGCCTTCGAGAACAACTCCTGGTTGACCTCTGCACCAAGACCACCCAACCTAGAACATTGCAGATTTTCCGCGAATTTCGACCCCGCCAAGTGTTTAAAACTTGGCACTCCTCGACGAGCCGGTTCTGCCAACACGCGGCCTTGACGCCGGCCAGCGACCTGTAGCTCGCCCCCCCGCGAGAGGAGAGGGGCACGACTCCGCAAAGCTGGGCAATGCTGATGCGAATTTGTGACCCTTTGCCGACCTTGCGCATCGCAACCCCTAAAGTCTTCGCTCCAGATCGAAGCGGAAGGCACATGGCCGGCTACAAACTCAATTTTAAGTGGCGGACCCGGCTAAATGTGCTTTGCGGACCATGCCATGGCCGCCCTAATTGCATGAACTGAACCTCGACAGTTCAGGTTGACCTGACCGGTATTTTGGACCGAGCCAATTGGAAGGCTACTGCATGGTGGCGGCCATGGGTAGCCGGACAG
>NZ_JBYSXL010000090.1:0-15306 GCF_058782155.1 Methylobacterium sp. FW306-05-D | reverse complement strand
GCATGCGTGTGGGAGGGGGCGGACATTGGGTCAGGCTCCGGACCATGGGCCCGCGCTTCGCGACGGCGCGAAGGGGCCGGGCATGGTCCCGGTGGGAGAGGAACGGGGAGGGGTTGAGCCGCGCGGGGTCGTCGCGCGGCGGATCGCTCGGTCAGACGCACGGCAGGAAGCAGCACTCAGGCATCCCCGGCTCCCGCACGAAACGGCGGGAGCGGACCAGCCTTCGTCGCCCCCGGATCGAGGCGCTCGGCGGCGTCAGTGCTCGTGGTGATCCGGTGCCGGCGCGGCGGCGGGCGCACCGGGCTTCGTCGCACCGATCGGGGCCACGCCGAAGCTGACCGGCACCGTGCCGGCCCGTTCGAAGCGCAGCGTCCCCTGGACCGTGTCGCCGGCCTTCGGGCCGCGCGAGAGATCCTCGAACATGAGATGCAGGCCGCCGGGCTTCAGCTCCACCGTCTCGCCCGGCTTGATGACGAGGCCGCCTTCGACCGGCGCCATCTTCATCACCCCACCTTCCATGCTCATGGTGTGGATCGACGCGCGTCCCGCCAGCGGGATCGACGCGCCGACGAGACGGTCGGCCTGGGTGCCGGTGTTGGTGACGCGGACGTAGCCGCCCGCCACCTTGGCGCCCCCGGGGGTGGCGCGCATCCAGGGCGTGTCGATGCTGAGATCGCCGGCCTTGACGCTCGAGGCCTCGGCCCGGGCCGGGCCGGTGGTGGCGGCCACGATCCGGACACCCGGAGCGGGGGATTTCAGCGCATGCCCATCCTGCCCGGCCGCCGGGATCTCGCTCCAGCGATACTGCCCGGTGGCGCAATCCTGCTCGATGGGGAAGTAGACCGTGCTGCCGGGCGCGAAGGCGTCGCTGACGCGGGCCAGGAAGGTGAACTCGTCGACCTGATCGTCGGGCAGGCTGCCGCCGGTCCAGGTGATGGTCTTCACGCCCTCGCGGATGTCCCCGTGGAAATACGGATAGGCGCGGGCATAGGCGCCCTTCTCCGTCGTCACGGTCCAGCCGGGCTTCGGCATGGGCTTGGCGCCGATGATGCCCTCGGGAATCGTGACGCTGACGCGGTTGGTCGGCTGGCCGTCGCAGCCATGGGTGATCTGCACGACGCCGCGGTAGCCGGCGTTCGGGCTCGCCTCCTTGCGCTCCAGGGTGGCGTGCGCGAGGGCGGCGGTGGCGGACAGGGTGAGGAGAAGGCCTGCGACGAGCTCGGCCCGGGGAATGCGGTTCATCGGATGGGTCCGTGTCTGATGGGATCGGGAAGCGGCGATCGGATCAGACGGCGGGCGGACCTCGCGGATGGGGAATCGTGCCCGGCGGACCGCGGGCGGAGACGGAGGATTCGCGATGCCAGGCGTCCCGGCTCGCCACGCGGTCCGGCCACACGACCGCGCGGGGCGCGACCTCGGGCAGGGCGGCCTGCAGCATCGGCCCGGCCACGGTGCAGCAGGGCTGGTGGTGGGCGTGGGCCGAATCGGGCGCCCCGGGTCCGGCATCGTCGGTCTGCCCGAGGCAGAGGACGCCGTGCGCCGAGGCGACCGGCAGGGGCACGAGGCCACTGAGGACGCCATGGAAGACGAACGCGTAGAGCGCGATCACCGCAGTGATCGCGCGCAGCGGGGCCCACCCTCCGTGGCCAGCGTGGTTCGCCGGAAGCGTCATCGTCGTTCCGCTTACGCCATCGGCCATGGTTTCGCCATGCCGGCGGCCGCTTCGCCCCGCCGATCGCACGGCCCAGCACGGTGCTGTGGCACACGGGCCGCAGTCGAGAGGATGTGTCCGGGGATCACGGGGATAAGCCCGCCCGTGCCACAATGTGGCCGGGTCCCCATGAGTTCTTAACCCTACCCCGACACGGTCGTGACAGGGGGTGTTCCCAGATCCCGGCGCCCGTCGCCGAGGCCGACGACACCGCATGTCGCTTCGTAAATCAGATCAGAGTTCACGTCCGATGCTGAATCAGGCTTTCCACACCCGCGCCCTCGGCTTTGCACTGCTCGCATCGGCGGCCGTCATCGGCCAGTCGGCGACGGCGCGCGAGGCCGGCGGCTTCGCCCAGGCCGAGTGGGCGCAGGACTATGCCTCGCCCGCCACCATGCAGGTGCAGCGCTCCTCGACCCCGATCCTGTCGCCGCAGACGGTGGCGGCCACCGAGCAGATGATCGAGCGCTACCGGGACATCGTCAATCGCGGCGGCTGGAAGCCGGTCTCGGGGGCCGACCGCCTGCGCGTCGGCGCCAAGGGGCCCGCGGTCGCCGCCCTGCGCCAGCGCCTGATCATCACGGGCGACCTCGACCCGGCTTCCGGCGCCTCGGGCGTCTACGATTCCTATGTCTCGGCCGGCGTGAAGCGCTTCCAGGCCCGCCACGGCCTCAGCCAGACCGGCGCCATGAGCCTCACGACGCAGCAGGCCATGAACGTGCCGGCCGACGTGCGCCTGCACCAGCTCGAGATCAACGTGGTCCGCCTGCGCTCCTATGCCGGCAACCTCGGCAACCGCTTCGTCATCACCAACATCCCCGCCGCCCTGGTCCAGACGGTGGAGAACGGTCAGGTCGTGACCCTTCACGCCGCCGGCGTCGGCAAGATCGACCGCCAGTCGCCGATCATGAACACCAAGGCGACGCAGATCAATTTCAACCCCTTCTGGACGGTCCCGGCTTCCATCGTGAAGAAGGACCTCATCCCCAAGATGCAGAAGGACCCGACCTACCTCACCGAGAACAAGATCCGCATCTTCTCGGGTGAGACCGAGATCTCGCCGGCTTCGGTGAACTGGAACTCGGACGAGGGCACGCGCTACCGCTACCGCCAGGATTCGGGCGCCGACTTCAACTCGATGGGCATCGTGCGCATCAACATCCCGAACCCCTACGGCGTGTTCATGCACGACACGAACACCAAGGGCGTGTTCGGCGACGACTTCCGCTTCATCTCCTCGGGCTGCGTCCGCGTGCAGAACGTGCGCGAGTACATCACCTGGCTGCTCAAGGACACGCCCGGCTGGGGCCGCGAGCAGGTCGAGCAGGCCATCGAGAGCGGCAAGCGCGTCGACGCCACCCTGTCGACCCCGGTGCCGGTCTACTGGACCTACATCACCGCCTGGTCGACCCCGGACGGCCTCGTCCAGTTCCGCGACGACATCTACAAGCGCGACGGGGTGAACGTGCCCTCGACCCTCTCCGCACCGACCCCTGTCGCCAGCGCCGAGCAGGTCCAGAGCTTCGAGCCGGGCGACGAGGAAAACTAAGCGGGTTCATCGCCGGTCAAACCGTCCACTATCCGAGGCCCGCGCTCCAAGGCGCGGGCCTTTTGCATGGTGGATGCGACGCCACGACACGGGTTGCTGGCGTCTCGACTCAGCGCGCTCCGCTCTGTGCTGAATTTTTTTGATCACACGCAAAAAAATGCCTGTGCTTGGCCTTGGAAGCGGTCGCGTGTAGTAATCCAGCCTTCGAACGCCCGCCCGCCAACGCCAGCGGATTACGGGTGCGTCCGCCCGTTCAACAATCGAGGCCATCCATGAGCGCCGGTACTGCTGCCGACAAGCACTTCTCCAACAGCTTCTTCGCTGCTCCCCTCGCGGACGCGGATCCGGAGATCGCGCAGGCGGTGGCCCAGGAACTCGGCCGCCAGCAGCACGAGATCGAGCTGATCGCCTCCGAGAACATCGTCTCGCGCGCCGTCCTGGAAGCGCAGGGCTCGGTGCTCACCAACAAGTACGCCGAGGGCTATCCGGGCCGCCGCTACTACGGCGGCTGCCAGTTCGTCGACATCGCCGAGAACCTGGCCATTGAGCGCGCCAAGCGCCTCTTCAACTGCGGCTTCGCCAACGTGCAGCCGAATTCCGGCAGCCAGGCGAACCAGGGTGTGTTCCTCGCCCTCATGCAGCCGGGCGACACCTTCCTCGGCCTCGACCTCGCGGCCGGCGGGCACCTGACCCACGGCGCCCCCCCGAACGTCTCGGGCAAGTGGTTCAAGCCCGTCTCCTACACCGTGCGCCGCGACGACCAGCGCATCGACATGGAGCAGGTCGAGGCCCTCGCCCACGAGCACAAGCCCAAGGTGATCATCGCCGGCGGCTCGGGCTACCCGCGCCACTGGGACTTCGCCAAGTTCCGTGAGATCGCCGATGCCGTCGGCGCCTACTTCTTCGTCGACGCGGCGCACTTCGCGGGCCTCATCGCGGCCGGCGTCCATCCGTCGCCGTTCCCGCACGCCCACGTCGTCACCACGACGACCCACAAGACCCTGCGCGGCCCGCGCGGCGGCATGATCCTGACGAACGACGAGGCGCTGGCCAAGAAGTTCAACTCGGCGATCTTCCCCGGCATCCAGGGCGGCCCGCTCATGCACGTCATCGCCGGCAAGGCCGTGGCCTTCGGCGAGGCCCTGAAGCCCGAGTTCAAGATTTACGCCAAGCAGGTGATCGAGAACGCCAAGGCGCTGGCCGACACCCTGATGTCGAGCGGCTACAACATCACCTCGGGCGGCACCGACAACCACCTCATGCTGGTCGACCTCACCAGCAAGGGCCTGACCGGCAAGGCGGCCGAAGCGGCGCTCAGCCGCGCCGACATCACCTGCAACAAGAACGGCGTGCCGTTCGACACGCAGAAGCCCACCATCACCTCGGGCATCCGCCTCGGCACCCCGGCCGGCACCTCGCGCGGCTTCGGCGTCGCTGAGTTCAAGCAGATCGGCGGCTTCATCGTCGAGGTGCTCGACGGCCTCGTGGCCAAGGGCGACGAGGGCGATGCCGCGGTGGAGGCGAGCGTGAAGCAGCGCGTGCACGCCCTCACCGACCGCTTCCCGATCTACGGCTGAGGCGCAACGCCCCGTCAACGGGTGCGCGCGGTCGCTTGAACGGGCGGCCCTCACCATGCCATGCAGCGGCCGCGGACCTTCGGGTTCGCGGCCGCTGCCTTTTCCAGTGCTCCTTCCTCCCAGGTGTCCGTCCCATGCGGTGTCCCTATTGCGGCGGTCCCGACACGCAGGTGAAGGATTCGCGCCCGAGCGACGACGCGGCGGCGATCCGCCGGCGCCGGGTCTGCCCGGATTGCGGCGGCCGCTTCACCACCTTCGAGCGGGTGCAATTGCGCGAGCTCACGGTGCTCAAGCGCTCGGGCAAGCGCGTCCCCTTCGACCGCGACAAGCTCCAGCGCTCCATCGGCGTGGCCCTGCGCAAGCGGCCCGTGGACCCGGAACGGATCGAGCGCCTCGTCAGCGGCATCACGCGGCAGCTGGAGAGCAGCGGCGAGGCCGAAATCGGCAGCGAGGCCATTGGCGAACTCGTGATGGAGGGCCTGAAGGGGCTCGACGACGTCGCCTACGTGCGCTTCGCCTCGGTCTACAAGAATTTCCGCGAGGCCAGCGACTTCAAGGCGCTCCTCGGCACCCTCTCCGATCCGGCCGTGCTCGCCGAGGACCTAACCCAGGATGCGGGCTCCGGGCCCGGCTCCGCCGCGGGCGAGACCGACGATCCGGCCGACGCGGAACGGGCCGCGACGGTCACGCCGCTGCGGCCGAAGCGCCAGCCGAAATCGCGGGCGTGAGGAGCGACGGCATGACGAGCGGGGAAACGGACGCGATCGACCGCCGCTACATGCGCCTGGCCCTCGCCCTGGGGCATCGCAACCTCGGCCGGACCTGGCCGAATCCCTCCGTCGGCGCGGTCGTGGTGGCGGGTCCGCCCGGCGCGGAGCGGATCGTCGGCCAGGGGATCACCGCCCCCGGCGGCCGGCCTCATGCCGAACCGATCGCCCTCGCCATGGCGGGCGAGGCGGCGCGGGGAGCCACGCTCTACGTGAGCCTGGAGCCCTGCTCCCATCACGGCCGGACCCCGCCCTGCACCGACGCCATCGTCGCCGCCGGCATTGCCCGCGTCGTCACCGCCCTGGAAGACCCCGATCCGCGGGTGGCCGGGCGCGGCCACGGGCTTCTCGCCGCCGCCGGCATCGCGGTGCGCACGGGCCTCCTCTCGGAGGAGGCGGCCCGCGACCATCGCGGCCACGTCACCCGGGTGACGCGGGGGCGCCCGAGCCTGCACCTCAAGCTCGCGCAGACCCGCGACGGCTTCGCCGGCGCCCCCGCCGAGCGGCTGCGGATCACCGGGCCCATCGCCGACGGCGCCGTTCACCTCTGGCGGGCGCATGCGGATGCGATCCTCGTCGGCATCGGCACCGCGCGGGCCGACGATCCCTCGCTCACCGTCAGGCTGCCGGGCCTGTCGGACCGCTCGCCCCTGCGCGTCGTGCTCGATTCGAGCCTTCGCCTGCTGCCCTCCACCACCCTCGTGCGGAGTGCGCGGGACGTCCCGACCCTCATCCTGACCACCCGGCGGGCGCCGATCCACGCCAAGCGCATGCTGGCGTCCTTCGGCGTCGAGGTGATCGGCGTCGAGGCCGACGGCGCCGGACAGGTCGACCTGTCGGCCGCGCTCGGGGCGCTCGCCGAGCGGGGCGTGACGCGGCTCTGCTGCGAGGGCGGCCCGCGCCTTGCCGACGCCCTGGCCGGCGCCGATCTCGTCGACGTCTTCACCCTGATCACCGGCCCGGGCAGCCTCGGCGATACCGGCGGCCTGCCGGCGATCGGTCCGGCGCTTCAAAAGCGTCTCGCCGAAGGCCATCTCCGCATGATCGAGACCCGGATTCTCGGCCCCGATCGGGCCGTCACCTACGAGCGGAGCGCCTGAGATGTTCACCGGTCTCGTCACGGATGTCGGAGAGGTCGTGTCAGTCGCGGGCGACGACCGCCTGCGCCACATCCGCATCCGCTCGCACTACGATCCCGCCACGATCGCCCTGGGGGCCTCCATCGCCTGCTCCGGCCCCTGCCTGACGACGGTCTCGGTCGAGCCCGTGGAGGGCGGCTGCATCTTCGCCGTCGATGCCGCGGCCGAGACGCTGGCCCGCACCCATGTGGGCACCTGGCGCGAGGGGCGGCGCCTAAACCTGGAGCGGTCCCTGAAGATCGGCGACGAACTCGGCGGACATCTCGTCACCGGCCACGTCGACGGCCTCGCCGAGCTCGTGGCCCGCGACGCCGTCACGGGCGGCGCGGGTGATCCGCAATGGGCGCCCTCGGACCGCTTCACTCTGCGGGCGCCGGCGCAGCTCGCGCGCTTCATCGCCGAGAAGGGCTCCGTCTGCCTCGACGGGACCTCGCTGACCGTGAACACGGTCGAGGACGACCTGTTCTCGGTGCTCCTCATCCCGCACACCCTGGCGGTGACCACCTGGGGCGAGCGCCGGGCCGGAGACCGGCTCAACCTCGAGGTCGATCTCATCGCCCGCTACGCCGCGCGCCTGTCGGAGGGCCGCGGGCCCGCCCAGGCCTGAGCGGACGGACCACGCGCCCCCTCGAACGCGGATAAGCGGGCGCTGCGCTTGTCGCCACGCCGCCCAGGGTCTATCGCTCGCGCCTGCGGGCGCAGGACACGTCCGGCCGGACGAGCGTCGCGCGGTGAGGGACCCCGAAGGGTCCCGGCGGGCGCGCCCGGTCCCGGCCGCTGCGCCGCCCGCCGACCGTGTCCCGTGAAGGCCCCTCGATGGTATCGCTCACCTACGCTTCCCGTACCGCCCCCGCCAACGTCAAGGGCGCGCGCGTCCTCGTCGTCGAGGCCCGCTACTACGAGGGCCTCGCCGACGAGCTCCTGGCCGGCGCGCAGGGCGTCCTGGCGGCGGCCGAGGCCGTCGCCACGGTGGTGACGGTGCCGGGTGCCCTCGAGATCCCGGCCGCGATCGCGATCCTCGTCGAGGCTGCCGCCCGCGCCGGCCAGCCCTACGACGCCGTGGTGGCGCTCGGCTGCGTCATCCGCGGCGAGACCGGGCATTACGACATCGTCGCGGGCGAGAGCGCGCGGGCGCTGATGGACCTGTCCGTCACCCTGCGCCTGCCGCTCGGCAACGGAATCCTGACGGTGGAGACCGAGGCCCAGGCCCGGGCCCGGGCCCGGGTCGCCGAACTGAACAAGGGCGGCGGAGCCGCCGAGGCCGCGCTCGCGGTGCTGTCGCTGAAGCGCGACGCGTCGGCGGCGTCGGTCGGAGAGGATTGAGCATCATGGCCAACGAGCCCGGAATGAAGACCGCCGAGCGCAGCGGCGCCCGCCTCTCCGTGGTGCAGGCGCTCTACGACATGGAGATCTCGGGCAAGGGCGTGATCGAGGCGCTGGCCGAGTTCGAGACGTTCTGGATCGGACGCGAGGTCGACGGCATCGCGCATCCGGCCGCCGAGATCGCCTTCTTCCGCGACCTCCTGCGCGGGGTCGTCGACGAGCAGCGCGCCATCGACCCGGTCCTCGACGGGGCCCTGGCCTCGGGCTGGCCCCTGAAGCGCATCGAGGCGGTGCTGCGCGCGATCCTGCGGGCGGGCGCCTACGAACTGATGTCCCGCCGCGACGTGCCGGCACGGGTCGTCATCTCCGAATACGTCGACGTCGCCCACAGCTTCTACGGCGGCGACGAGCCCGGCATGGTCAACGGCGTCCTCGACAAGGTCGCCCGCGACGTGCGCGGCAACGAGTTCGCCGGCCTGCCGGCTTCCGGCCGGGCCTGACCGGCGTGGCCCGGCCCGACGAGGACGGGCTGATCGCGCGCTACTTCGCGCCCCTGGCCGGCCCCGGCGCGGACGGCCTGCGCGACGACGCCGCGACGCTGGCGCCGAGCCCGGGCTGCGACCTCGTCCTCACCGCCGACGCCATCGTGGCCGGCGTACATTACTTTCCCGACGATCCCCCGGGCTCGATCGCCCGCAAGGCCCTCGGCGTCAACGTCTCGGACCTCGCCGCCAAGGGCGCGCGCCCGCGCGCGATCCTCCTGACCCTCGCCCTGCCCGACGACTGGACGGAAGCGTGGCTCGCCGCCTTCGCGGCCGGGCTCGGCGACGGCCTCGTCGCTTTCGGCCTCGACCTCCTCGGCGGCGACACCGTGCGGGCCGCCGGACCGGCGGTGATCGGCGTGACCGCCATCGGCGAGGTGCCCGCCGGCGGCATGGTCCGGCGCGGAACCGCGCGGGTCGGCGACCGGATCTGCGTGAGCGGCACCATCGGGGACGCCGCCCTCGGCCTGCTCCTGCGCGGTCCGCGACCGCCGGACTGGTGCGGCGCCCTGGCGGCGGCGGACCGGGACGCGCTCGTCGACCGCTACTGGCACCCGCGCCCGCGCATCGCCCTGGCGCCGATCCTGCGCCGGTACGCCCGGGCCGCGATGGACGTCTCGGACGGACTCGCGGGCGATCTGGCCAAGATGCTGAGGGGGGAGGGGCGCTCCGCAGAGATCGATCTCGCCCGCGTCCCGCTCTCGCCCGCGGCCGCGCGGGCTCTGACACGGGAGCCCGCCCTCGTGACTCCGATCGTCACCGGTGGCGACGACTACGAAATCCTTTGCGCCGTGCCCCCCGGCCACCTCGATGCCTGCCTCGCCGAGACCGCCGCGGCCGGCACGCCGCTGACCTGCATCGGCACAGTCACGACCGGCTCCGCGCCGCCGGTCTTCCGCGATGCGAACGGGACGTCGCGCCCCCTCGGTCCCGGGTCCTTCAGCCACTTCTGAGTCCGGGAGGCGCCCGCGCAGGCGGCGCGCAGAGCCCCGCCGGTACAGTCTCCGGCCCACCGCTTTCGTCCCCATACCCTTGCGAAAACTTGCAGCCGCCCCGGCCGATGCTGCGATGCACAACTATTCGCTGCCGAAAAAGCTAAGCAGCATTTGCAAGCGTCGGTGAAGTTTGGCACTCAGGACAGGCATTCCTTGGGAGGAGATGCGCAACCAACAGAAGAGCGGCGCGCGGCGAAGACGCCTGCGCGAACGATGATCTGCGAACGCACGGAAAGCACGGCCACGAAGTCCGACAACGCCACGACAGACCCGCACGGGCATCGCCAATCAAGGACGGTCGAATGACAGCTTTGTTGCTTATCATCCTGGGCGGGCTGTGCGCCGTCGCCTACGGAATCATCACGATCAACGACGTGATGAAGCGCGACGCCGGCACCCCGCGCATGCAGGAGATCGCGGGGGCGATCGCCGAGGGGGCCCAGGCCTATCTCCGGCGCCAATACGCCACCATCGCCGTCGTCGGGCTCGTGCTGTTCGTGGCGCTCGCCTACTTCCTCGGGCTGAAGGTCGGCATCGGTTTCCTGATCGGCGCCGTGCTGTCGGGTGCGGCCGGCTTCATCGGCATGAACGTCTCGGTGCGGGCTAACGTGCGCACCGCGCAGGCGGCCTCGACCTCCCTCGGCGGCGGACTCGACGTCGCCTTCAAGTCGGGCGCCGTCACCGGCATGTTCGTGGCCGGCCTCGCGCTCCTCGGGGTGGCGCTCTACTACGGCTATCTGACTCGCGTCGCCGGCCTGTCGCCGGCCAGCCGCGACGTCATCGACGCCCTGGTGGCCCTGGGCTTCGGCGCCTCGCTGATCTCGATCTTCGCGCGCCTCGGCGGCGGCATCTTCACCAAGGGCGCCGATGTCGGCGGCGACCTCGTCGGCAAGGTCGAGGCCGGGATCCCGGAGGACGATCCGCGCAACCCCGCCACCATCGCGGACAATGTCGGCGACAACGTCGGCGACTGCGCCGGCATGGCGGCCGACCTGTTCGAGACCTACGCGGTGACCGTGGTCGCCACCATGGTGCTCGCCGCGATCTTCTTCTCCGGTCAGACCGACGTCGGCGGGCGCAACGTGCTCGAGACGATGCTGCTCTATCCGCTGGCCATCGGCTCGGCCTGCATCCTCACCTCGATCGCCGGCACCTACGCGGTCCGGCTCGGGGCCAACCAGTCGATCATGGGCGCGCTCTACAAGGGCCTGATCACCGCCGGCGTCCTCTCGATCGTGGCCATCGCGGGGGTGAACTACGCCCTGTTCGGCGGCCTCTCGACGGCCTTCACCACCAACGCGGGCGTCACCTTCACCTCCGGCGGCCTCCTCGGCTGCGCGGTGATCGGCCTCGTCATCACCGCGCTGATCGTCGTCATCACCGAGTACTACACCGGCACCAACTTCCGCCCCGTGAAGTCCATCGCCGACGCCTCGGTGACGGGCCACGGCACCAACGTGATCCAGGGCCTGGCGATCTCGCTCGAATCCACGGCGCTCCCAGCCCTGGTCATCGTCGCGGGCATCATCAGCACCTACTCGCTGGCCGGGTTGTTCGGCATCGCCATCGCGGTCACCGCCATGCTGGCGCTCGCCGGCTTCATCGTGGCCCTCGACGCCTTCGGCCCGGTCACCGACAATGCCGGCGGCATCGCCGAGATGGCCGGACTGCCGCCGGACGTGCGCAAGTCCACCGACGCCCTCGACGCGGTCGGCAACACGACGAAGGCGGTGACCAAGGGCTATGCCATCGGCTCGGCCGGCCTCGGCGCCCTGGTGCTGTTCGCCGCCTACACCTCCGACCTGAACTACTTCATCGCCCATGCGAGCCCGACCCAGTACCGCTTCTTCCAGGGCGTCACGGTCGATTTCTCGCTCTCCAACCCCTACGTCGTGGTCGGCCTGCTGCTGGGTGGCCTGATCCCGTTCCTGTTCGGCGGCATGGCGATGACGGCGGTGGGCCGCGCGGCCGGCGCCGTGGTGGAGGAGGTCCGCCGCCAGTTCCGCGAGAAGCCCGGCATCATGCAGGGCACCGACCGGCCGGATTACGGCCGCGCCGTCGACATGCTGACCCGGGCGGCGATCAAGGAGATGATCGTGCCGTCGCTCCTGCCGGTGCTGTCGCCGATCGTGCTGTTCTTCGTGATCCAGGCGATCGCCGGCAAGAGCCAGGCCTTCGCCACGGTGGGGGCGATGCTCCTCGGGGTGATCATCACGGGGCTCTACGTCGCCGTCTCGATGACTTCGGGCGGCGGCGCCTGGGACAACGCCAAGAAGTACATCGAGGACGGGCACCACGGCGGCAAGGGCTCTGAGGCCCACAAGGCGGCCGTGACCGGCGACACCGTCGGCGATCCCTACAAGGACACCGCCGGCCCGGCGGTGAACCCGGCGATCAAGATCACCAACATCATCGCCCTGCTCCTCCTGGCGGTGCTAGCCCACAGCTGAACGAAGGCGACCCCCGCCGCGCCGTCGGCCACCGGGGTTCGCCTTCCAGACCAGGGGCCGCGGTAAGAATCCTACCGCGGCCTTCCTGCATCTCGGATCAGGCCGCGTCGGGCATCTGCCCGAGGAGCTTGTCGAGGGTGATCGGGTAGCTCCGCACCCGCACGCCGGTGGCGTTGTAGACCGCGTTGGCCACCGCCGCGCCGACGCCGCAGATCCCGAGTTCGCCGACCCCCTTCGCCTTCATCGGCGAGGATTGCGGATCGACCTCGTCGAGGAAGATCACTTCCTGGTGCGGGATATCGGCATGGACCGGCACCTCGTAGCCGGCCAGGTCGTGGTTCACGAAGAAGCCGCGCTTGGTGTCGACTGCGAGCTCCTCCATCAGGGCCCCGCCGACGCCCATCGTCATGCCGCCGATGACCTGACTGCGGGCCGATTTCGGGTTGAGGATGCGCCCGGCCGCGCAGACCGCCAGCATCCGCCGCACCCGGATCTCGGCGGTGTCGACATCGACGCCGACCTCGACGAAATGGCCCGCGAAGGTCGATTGCTGCTGCTTCTTGGCGAGGTCGCCGTACTCGATCGAATCCTCGGCCACGAGTTCGCCGTCGCTGGCCGCCTTCGCCAGGGTCTCGGTCCGGTTTCCGGAGCGGACCTGCCCGTCAGCGAACACGACGTCGGCCGAGTTGAACCCGAGTCGCTGCGCCACCGCCTCGCGGAGCTGAACGCAGGCCGCGTAGACCCCAGCGGTGGAGTTGTTCGCTCCGAACTGGCCGCCCGAGCCGGCCGAGACCGGGTAGGACGAGTCCCCGAGGCGCACCACCACCTTGTCGAGGCCCACGCCCATCATCTCGGCGGCGGTCTGCGCGATGATGGTGTAGGACCCGGTCCCGATGTCGGTCATGTCGGTCTCGACCGTGACGATGCCGTCGCGGCCGAGGCGGACGCGGGCGCCCGACTTCATCAGGAGATTGTTGCGGAAGCCCGCCGCCATGCCGATGCCGACGAGCCAGCGACCGTCGCGGACCTGGCCGGGCTTCGGGTTGCGGGCCGACCAGTTGAACTTTTCCGCGCCGAGCTTGAGGCAGCCCACGAGATTGCGATGGGAGAAGGGACGCTCGGGATGCCCCGGATCGACCTGGGTGTCGTTGCGGACGCGGAAGGCCACCGGGTCCATGCCCAGCTTCTCGGCCATCTCGTCCATGGCGATCTCGAGGGCCATCAGGCCCGGCGCCTCGCCCGGCGCCCGCATCGAATTGCCCTCGGGCAGGTCGAGATGGGCGAGCTTCATCGCGGTCAGGCGATTGGCTCCGGCGTAGAGCAGCTTGGTCTGGTCCACGGCCGTCTCGGGCTTGCCCTTCGGCAGGTTGCCGGAGGTGCTCTCATGCGCGATGGCGGTGATCGTCCCGTCCGCCGTCGCGCCGATGCGGATGCGCTGGATCGTGGCCGGCCGGTGGGTGGTGTTGTTGGCGACCAGCGGCCGGGTCAGCGCGACCTTGACCGGTCGGCCGGCGGCCTTGGCGGCCAGCGCCGCCACCACGGCGTCGGAGCGCACGAACAGCTTTCCCCCGAAGCCGCCGCCGATATAGGGCGAGTCGACACGGATCGACGCCTCTGGGATGTCCAGGATCTTGGCGATGCTGCCCTTGGTCCAGGCGATCATCTGGTTGGAGGTCCAGAGGGTGAGCTTGTCGCCCTCCCAGGCGGCGATGGTCGCGTGCGGCTCCATCATCGCGTGGCTCTCGTCGGGCGTCGTGTAGGTCTCGTCGAACCTGACCGGCGCCGACGCGAAAGCGCCCTCGAAGTCGCCGGTTCGATCCTCGCCGCCACCGCCGCTGCCCTCGCCGCTGTCGCCGGGAACCGGCTTGGCGGACGAGGCCACGGCTTCGAGGTCGAACTGGCCGGCCTCGCGGGCATAGTCGACCTTGACCAGGAACGCGGCGGCCCGGGCTTGCTCGAAGGTCTCGGCCACCACGACCGCGATGGCCTGGTGATAGTGCTGGACCTGGGGACCGCCGAAGAGGTTCGCGGCATTCATCCGGCCGAGGCCCAAGGCCGGCATGTCCAGGGTCGTGACGATGGCGACGACGCCGGGCGACGCCTTGGCGGCCTTCGTGTCGATGGCACGGATGCGGCCCTTGGCGATGCCGGCGCCGATCACGTAGCCGTAGGCCTGGTTCGCCACGACGTCATGGCGCTCGTAGGCGTAGGGCGCCGTTCCCGTGGTCTTGAACTTGCCGTCGATCCGATCGGTGGCCTTGCCGACGACCTTGAGCTGGTCGATCGGGTTCTGGCCCGCGGGGGTGTCGAACTTCATGGCTCAGGCCCTCGCTTCGGTCAGCGCCGCGCCGAGCGTGCGCTCGGCCAGAGTCAGCTTGTAGGCGTTGTCGTGGGTCGGCTTGGCGCCGGCGAAGGCCTGGGCGGTGACCGCCTTGGCGCCCCGGGCCATCTCGCCCTCCGCCGCCTCCACCCGCCAGGGCTTGTGCGCCACGCCGCCGAAGGCCGCCCGGCCGCTGCCGTCCGGCTGCACCACCGCCGCCACCGAGACCAGGGCATAGGCGTAGGAGGCCCGGTCACGGACCTTGCGGTAGATGTGCGCGCCGCCCAGCGGTTTGGGCAGCGTCACCGCCGTGATCAACTCGCCCGGCGCGAGCGTGGTGTCGACCTCCGGCCGGTCGCCCGGCAGGCGGTGGAAGTCGGCGATGGGGATCTTGCGCTTGGACCCCTTGGCGTCGATGGTCTCGACGGTGGCGTCGAGCACGCGCATGGCCACCGCCATGTCGCCCGGATGCGTGGCGATGCAGGCCTCGCTGGCCCCGATGACCGCGAGCTGCCGGCTCACCCCGTCGAGGGCCGAGCAGCCGGAGCCCGGCTGGCGCTTGTTGCAGGCCTGCGCCGTGTCGTAGAAGTACGGGCAACGGGTGCGTTGCAGGAGATTGCCGGCGGTGGTCGCCTTGTTGCGCAGCTGGCCGGACGCCCCCGCGAGAAGGGCGCGGGAGAGCACGGCGTAGTCCTTGCGCACCCGGGCATCGGCCGCGAGATCGGTGTTGCGCACGAGGGCCCCGACCCGCAGGCCGCCTTCCGGCGTGGCTTCGATCGTGTCGAGCCCGAGGCCGTTGACGTCCACGAGGTGGGTGGGCGTCTCGATCTGGAGCTTCATCAGGTCGAGGAGGTTTGTGCCGCCGGCGATGAACTTGGCGTTCGGGTTGCGCGACACGGCGGCGGCGGCTTCGGCGGGCGAAGTCGGGCGCTC
>NZ_JBYSXL010000008.1:0-98758 GCF_058782155.1 Methylobacterium sp. FW306-05-D | reverse complement strand
GCACCACCTGCTCCGCACCCGTCTTCTGACCTCGCCGCATGTCCAGCTCCTTCGGTCCTGGCTGATCCTCTCAATCAGCCCGGTCCAAAGCCAGCCAGTCACGTCACTTTCGGAGCCGCGAGGTACACGTCCCTCACCGTCAAAGGGCTCAAGCCGTATGCCGTGCCCATCATCCTGTCGCGCCAGCGAACGACGTCGGCGGTCGTGATGCGCCGGACGTCCTCGGTGCCGACGAAGGCCATGAATTTCCTCAGGATCGGGTACCACCGCTTGACGGTGGCCTCGCTCGGCTGGACCGAACGTCGGCACTCTGCCCAAACGTCAGCGAATTTGAGGGGTCCCGCCGAGGTGAAGGGCAGCGGGAAACGCTTGGCATGCTCGTCGGGCGTATAATCGCCCTCGGCGTTCCGCAGCAGGCTTCCGTGCGCCAATCCGTTCGCTTCCGCGGCGGCGAGGATGATGCGCCGACGGTCGCCCTCCGTGACGACGAGGCCCTTGTCCGAGATGATCTTGTCAGTGGCTTGCCCGTAGCGCGCCCGCACCAACGCCTCCGCCTCGGACCAACCCGTCGCGAGCCGCAATGCCGACGGACTGCCAGAGGTGCGCATCCGGAGCTTTTCAGCCCATTGTCCGCCACAGCCTCCCGACACCATTGCTCGGCTGCGCCCGAATCGTCTGCGTGTTCGGCGACCTTGCTGCAATAGATTTCGCCGGCAATGGCCTGGACCTGGCGATTGGTGAGCGGCTGCAGGCCCTTCCTCAGGTTGGCCCAGCGCTCCTCCAAGGCGGTGTTCTCGGCGAAGTGGCGGGCCCTGGCCTCGGCCGGGTCCTTGGTTTTCAAGGAAAACTTCACCTCCACCTTGCCAACGAGCTTCACCAGGTCCTCGGGTACGCGCCTGCGGAGTTGGTAGACGCCGGTCTTGGCATGCTTCGTGGGGCGGGGCATGGGCAACGGCACTGTGTACCACCTGTGTGTATCACCAGGCGGATAAAAAAGCCTTACTTGCCAATAGGTTGTGTAGGATCAAGCACTTAGGTAGGTGTGTGGCGGAGAGGGGGGGATTCGAACCCCCGATGCCCTTGCAGGCATGCCGCATTTCGAGTGCGGTGCATTCAACCGCTCTGCCACCTCTCCGCGAAGGCGCCTCGATGAGACGGGCGGTCACTAGCACGAGTGGTTCGGCTTTCACAAGCGGCGGATCGCGGGAAAGCGTGCTCGGGGTAGGGGACACTGAGCGGGGACGGTCTCACTGGTCCGCTCCTCCTGGGTTGCCCCTTCGGGATCGCGGGGCCTTCAGCGTTGCTTAACCGGACCGGTGCGACGCTCGACGCGCGGGAATCGGAACTGGTCGGTGCCGGGGCGGCGGCGGGCGGAATCCTGAACTGGGAATCGAGGGATGGCATTGGACGCCGGCACTGCCCTGATCGCCATCTTGGCCGGCTCCGCTCCGCTGCACCTCATTCGCGCCCTGTCGACCCTCGACTGCGTGATCCGGCCGATCGTCGGGCCGTCGCCGGATCTCGCGCCCCTCCAGGCCTGCGACCTGATCCTGGTCGAGGCGGGCGTGCAGGCGCACGGGGATGTCCTGTCGCTCGTCGCGCGCGTGCGCGCACTGACCGAGCATGCCCGGACGCCGATCCTGCTGGTTGCGGCCGAGGACGCCGCACAGGTCCGGCGCGAGGCCGCGGCCGCGGGAGCGACCGATATCATGGTCGACCCGGTCGATGCCTTCGACCTCAGGATCCGGGTCGGCAACCTGCTGGAACTCGCCCTCGCCCGCCGGGCCGCCGAGCACCAGGGTCGCCTGGCAGCCCGCACCGTCGAGCGGGCGGTGGTCGAGGCGGCCGCCCGCGAGCGCGAGATCATCCGCCGGCTGATGCTGGCCGCCGAGTTCCGCGACGATCAGGCCGGGGGCCATCTCACCCGCGTCGCCGGCTGCGCCATCGCGATCGCCGAGGGCCTCGGCCTGTCGGAGCAGGAGGCAAACGACATCGCGTTTGCCTCGACCATGCACGACATCGGAAAGATCAGCATCCCGGACCACATCCTGATGAAGCCGGGCGCCCTCACCGAGGCCGAGCGCGAAGAGATGAAGCAGCATGCCCTGCGGGGCTATCGCATGCTCAACGACAGCCCCTCCCACCTGCTGCAGCTCGCGTCCGACATCGCCCTGACCCACCACGAGCGCTGGGACGGCAAGGGCTATCCCCAGGGATTGCGGAGCACGGAGATTCCCCTGGCGGGCCGGATCATCGCGGTGGCCGACGTGTTCGATGCCCTCATCTCCGAGCGAGTCTACAAGAAGGCCTGGTCCCTGGAGAAGGCACGCCAGCACATCGAGACGCATGCCGGCACCCACTTCGATCCGGACTGCGTGGCCGCCTTCGTTTCGCGCTGGACCGACATCGTGGTGCTGATCGCGGAGCATCCGCCCGAGAGCGTCGCGGCCTGAAGCCGGCCGGAGACCGGCGCACGTACAGGCAGGCGGATCCAGAAGGTCCGGCACCCGGCAGAACGCCGTGATCCTGTTACCGCTGCGGCGAAACAGGCATATACTAGAGCCCTCTAGGTCCGCTATCCTCGATTGCCCGCATTGGGTTCCTGGTCGTCATCCTGGGACGCTGCGGCCGCGGGCTTCGGGAATTTCAGTGGCATGGCATGCATGACGGACGCTCCCCGCGAGACAACTACGCCTCTCGTCGATCCGCTGCTGCTCGACAATCAGCTTTGCTACGCTCTCTATGCTGCCGCCCATCGGATGACGAAGTCCTACCGGCCGATGCTGGAGCGCATGGGTCTGACCTACCCGCAATATCTCGTGTTGCTGGTGCTCTGGGAAACCGATGGCATCACGGTCTCGGAGATCGGACGGCGTCTGCGTCTCGATTCCGGCACCCTGACCCCGGTGCTGAAGCGCCTGGAGGCGGCGGGCTTCCTCGTGCGCAGCCGCCGTCGCTCCGACGAGCGCGAGGTCGAGATCGCGCTGACGCCGCATGGACGGGACCTGCGCGCAGAGGCGAGCGCCGTGCGGGAATCCGTGATGTGCCAGCTCAACATGTCGGAGCCGGAGGTCCAGGCGATGCGCGCCGACTTGAACGCCCTGATCGAGAATCTGAGCGCGGCCGGTTGATGCGCTGCGACGGCGTCGATCGGGTGTCGCCCGGGGCTACTCCTTGCCCCCTGCGCGAGGCTGAAACTTTGCCGGGTAAGTTTCACTTGTCTGAGACGGGATGGTCCCGGTAAGGCGGTACGTTCCGACGCGTCGTGACGCGGACAAGCCCTCGTTCACACCTGTACGGGATTGAGCGTAACGTGGATGCCCATCGATCGGTCCAGTTGGCTCTCGCGACGCCATTCCGTCTCGACGCGAGCGATGGCCGGACCGTCCTTCTGACGGCTGCGCCGAACCGGAACGGCGTCGCGCGGAGTGCCGTCGACCTTTGTGGTGTCGTCCTGGCCGACGTCGAACTCGCCCGGGCTCAGGGCGTTTCCGATCGATGAGTGCGCATGCGGGCGAAGCGGATCTGGCCCCGCGGCGGCAGGTTGGTGTTCTGCCGTTCCGGCGGATGCCCGACGGCAGTTTCATGGTCATGCTCATCACCTCGCGGGAGAGCCGGCGCTGGGTGATCCCGAAGGGCTGGCCCATGAAGGGGCGCAAGCCCTACGACGCGGCCGCGCGCGAGGCCTACGAGGAAGCCGGCCTCCTCGGCACCGTCGGCAAGCGCCCGCTCGGCTTCTACCTCTACGAGAAGCGCCTGAAGAGCCGCGATGCGGTGCTGTGCCAGGTGAAGGTGTTCCCCCTCGAAGTGCGCAAGCAGCTCAAGCACTGGCCGGAGCGTCACCAGCGCGAGGATCGCTGGTTCCGGCCCTCGGAGGCGGCAGATGCCGTGGCGGAGGCGGGGCTCGCCGCGATCATCCGGGCCGCCTGCAAGCGCGAAGCCGGGGCCCTCGCCTGAGGTCGCTCGGCAGCCGATCTGCCGGCGGCATCGGGATTCGGACATCGGCCCGCGAGAAACCCAGACAATTCGCTGCGATGCGATTGCCAAGGGCATGATGATCGGCTAATTGCCCCTCCGTCCGGTTCGCACGGCCCTTGCCGCAACCCAGGACGTTTGGCTGCTGTAGCTCAGTGGTAGAGCACCTCATTGGTAATGAGGAGGTCGACAGTTCAATCCTGTCCAGCAGCACCACTCTCCTTCTCGATCGACACCGATTTGGGGACGGCGGTGCCCGCTTCGAGCGGCGCGATGTCCCCGGTACATTCGACCACGCGGCGCCATGCGCCCCCGGGCCTTCCCGGATTTCGTTCGGTCTTCTTCCGCGTCAGCCCCGTGGCACGATCCTGGGAACGGGAGCCGAGGGAAGCGTCGAGCGGCGCATCCGGCCGACATCCAGCCGACCGGCATTCGCGGCGGGGGGTGAGGCGAAGGAAGCCGGATCGGTACCCGCGCCCGGCGGATGGTCCGGCGTCACGACGACGTTGCGCTGGACGGTCTGGTCGCTCGCGCGGGCCGGAGGCTCGTATCGGAACGGGTCGCTCAGCCAGAACACGTTGTCGGTGATCCGGTTGTCCCGAGCTGCCCCCGGCGTTCGCTCGAGGATCTCCGCCAGGTTCGGGTAACGGCGGCGCCATAGGGGCGAGGACACGGGCATCGCGGCGAGCGCCGTCCGGATCTCGGAAGTCGAGTCCATCACTGAGCCGGACGCCCAGTCCAGACCTCGCGCGTCGATGTGGACCGCCGGACTCGATGCCACGAAGGTGTTGCCCGTGATGGCATTGTCGCGCCCTCCACCGACGAAGACCGGCTGCTCCACCCGCAGAAAGAGATTGCCGGTGACGGTGAGGCCGCTCGCCATATCGTCGAGGTAGACGCCTTTCACCTCGTGACCCGGGTCGGTCGCGAGGTCGTGCAGAAAATTGCCCCGGATGGTCGATCCGCGGGCGGTCCAGTCCCGCCCGGCATAGATCGCGCCGCTATCCGTCGCGCCCTGGAGCAAGCGGGCGACCTCGTTATCGGCCACGAGGTGGTCGTTGCCCCGCAGGTGCACGGCGTAGTCGAGGGCGTCGTGGATGTAGTTGCCGGTGACCTGCGCTCCCACGCCGTCGAGCTCGACGGCGGGACTCTGGGTGCGGGACAGCCGCGCGTAGCGTGTGATGCGGCTGTCCTTCAGGAAGAGCCCACCCGGCCGGAGGGACGGCCTGTCTCCGCCGGAGAGGCGGACCGCCCCGAATCCCGTATCGGCGATGCTGCAGGCCTCCAGGCCTCCGCCCTCGATGTCTTCGAAGACCGCCGCGCGAAGCCCGCTCCAGGCCAGCGCGCTGTTGCGCACGACGACGTCGTGCCCCCCGCGGGCCGTCAGCAGATCGCCACGACTGCGCGCGAGGTGCAGGGTCTCGATCCGGACATGGGCGGCCCCCTCGAGGGTCAGGAGCGTATCGGCGACGGCCACTTCGATGGCCCCCGCCCCCTCGCGCGGCCAGACCAGGAGCAGGTTGCGCGCACGGTCGCGCCACCACTCTCCGGGCTCGTCGAGTTCCGCCAGGGCATGGACGACACGCGCCCGCGCACCGTCGCGGATCCCCTCATAGGGCCGCGTGCCCAGGCGCAGGGGCATCGCCCGGCCCGAAATCCGCAGCGGGATCGTCTCGAACAGCCAGTCCCACCGCCAGTACCCCTCGGCCCATAGATCCGTCTCACCGAGCCAGCGCTCGGGCCGGGCTCCCACGAGGCGGAAATTCGCGCCATCGCCGCCCGGACCGGCCTCGACCCGGGCGAAGCCGCCGTTCGGCCAGCGCGCCGGAGTCAGCGCACCGCGCTCGTCATAGACCTCCAGCGTGAGCGGCGGCGGCGGCGGACCGAGGAGGCGCTGGGATCTGATGGGCGCGTTCGGCACCACGCCGGCCGGCAGGCGGTAGGCCCGGACATGGCGGCGGGCGATGGCGGGCAGTCGGTTCGCGAGCTCAGCCGGCACGGCCGCGGGCGAGACCGGGACGCTCCCGACGAGGTGCGTGCTTCCGTCCGGGGCCCCGCGAAGCACCAGCGGCGCACCCGGCGTGCCGCTGTGCTCGGGGCCGATCCGCAGGGCCGCGGGCAGATGATAGACCCCGGATGCGAACTCGACGGCCAGCGGTTGCCCGGGCTGGCGGGCACGCATCGCCGCGACCCGCTCCAGCGCCTCGGCCGGACCCGAGAGGGCGCCGGGGCCGGGCGGCGGAACGCGGATCACCTGCTCGGCCGAGGCTGGAGTTCCATGTGACGCGACGACCGGCACGGCGGCGGCAGCCAGGACGCGGACGAGTCCGATCCCGACCGCAGCGTTCCGGATCGACGCAATCCACGCGCCCAGGTCCCTGTACGGCCGCGCAAGACCGGCCGAGGCGAGACGACGGAGCCGACGGGCAGCCGGGTCGCGGACAGGCATGACGGGAACACCGAAGACGAGCGCCTGACGGCGTGACAGCGGACGGGAGCCCGACTGGCGCGGCGACGTTGCCGGAACCTGCCCCGATCCACAAGCGGGTGCCGCGCCGCCATCGCCGGGCGCAGCGACCTGGGCCGCTTCCGCCGCCTCGGCCCCGATGCCAGTCTCCGGGCATCCGCTTCGGGCGAAGCGCCCTTAGATCGTCGACGAGGTTAGCGGGGATAACACCCGGGAGAGGTGTTCCGCGCTGGGACTCCCATCCTTTTCCGACCCGGAATTAACGGGGCTCGAAGGTTCGCCATGCTCTCGAATGAGGGCTGACCCGTATTCCGCCGGGGTTGCGCGACGGCGGATTTGCGGAGGGCTCGGGGGCGGGCGCCCGGGAGTTGCGGGTCCGTCCCGAAATGGCACGGACCGGGTGGCCACGACCTTGCAGCGCCCGGGACACACCCGCGTGGAATCGGATGAGGGTGGCACGGACACACGCACAGGGGGGTGCTGTCGTGAGATCGCAGGTTTCGAGATGACGAACCACCCGATGGCGCACGGCCCCGTGCCGCTGCATCCGATCGAGTGGCAGGACGACTCCGCTGGGCGTGCGCGCACCATCACGGCGAGCCAGGCCGTCGCGCTGGTCCGGCGCCGGAGCTGGATCGTCGTGCTCGGGCTGATCCTTGGCTTCGCCGGGGCGGTGTTCTTCGTCGCCTCGTCCGAACCGCGCTACATCGCGACCAGTCAGGTCATCATCGACCCGCGCGGCCTTCGCGTCGTCGAGCGGGAGGTCAATCCGAGCACCGACAACGCCGACGGTCAGGTCGCGACCGTCGAGAACGAAATGCGGGTCTTGAAATCGAGCGAGGTTCTCGATGCGCTGATCACCCGCCTCGGGCTCGACAAGGACCCCGAATTCGTCGGCGATCCGCCGGGGGCCCTGGGCCGACTGAAGAGCACCGTCCTCGACCTGTTGCGGACCCCCTCCACGACGCGCGAGCCGGCACCGCGCATCGCCGCGTTGCAGGCCCTGGACCGCAAGATCGCCGTGCGCCGCGCCGAGCGAAGCTTCGTGGTCGAGGTTACCGTGGCGAGCCGCGAGGCCGAGAAATCGGCCCGGATCGCCAACGAACTGGTGGCCATCTACATCGAGCAAGCGAACAAGACGCGGGCCGAGTTGGCGCGCCGCTCGGGCGTCTCGCTGGACGGCCGCCTCGCCGAGCTGCGCGCGGCGGCACGGGAGGCCGAGGACCGGGTCGAGGCCTTCAAGGTCCGCAACGACCTGGTCCGGGCCGACGGCGTCCTCACCCGTGACCGGCGCCTGCGCGACCTCAACGAGCAGCTCGTGGCCGCTCAGTCTCGTGCAGCCGAAGCGCGCGCGCGCCTGGAACAGGTGACGGCACCGGGCGACAAGCTCGGCGGCTCGCCGGAGGCGATGCAGTCCCAGACGGTGACGCAGTTCCGCGGCCAGATCGCGGAGGCCAAGCGACGGCGGGCCAACCTCGCCAACCTTCTGGGCCTTCGCCACCCGGAGCTCACCTCGCTGAACCAGGAAATCACCGAGCTGCAGGAGCAGCTCGACCAGGAGCTGCGCCGGATCGTCGATGCCGCGCGGGCGAATTACCAGCGGGCGAAGCAGGTCGAGGAGAGCCTGCGCAAGGCGGTGACGAACCTGTCGCAAGCCTCGTTCACCGACAGCCGGGCCCTCAGCCAGCTCCAGGACCTGGTGCGGGAGGCCGAGGCACGGCGCACGCTGTTCACGCAGTTCCTCGTCCGTTCGCGCGAGCTTGCCGAGCAGACGCGGGTCGACGTCAGCAACATCCGGCCGATCAGCTCCGCCATCCCGCCGACGGGCCCGGCGAACCTGAGCAAGACCATCGTGATCGGCCTCGGGACCCTGATCGGACTGGCCGCCGGGCTGATGGCGACGCTCGTCCTCGGACTCCTGCGCGGCGAGCCCCGGCCCGGAACCGATCCGGCCGCGCGGCGCCTGCAGGCCGCGGCGCCACCGCTCCGCCGGCCCGCCGGCCCGGGTGAGGTTCAGGGCCGGGCTCCGTGACGCCGCGCCGCCGAGGAGACCCAGAATGATCCCGCCATTCCTCTCGGCCGCGGCACCGGGCGCGCCGACGCGGGCGCCGGCGGAGCGGACCCGCGATCTGTGGAACACCCTCTTCGTGGTGTTCGCGGTGCTGATGAGCGTGAACGCGTTCTACTCGGTCTTCGCCGGCGGCGGCGAAAGCTTCGGGAACGACAAGTCGCACGTCCCTTCGAACCGCGGCAATCTGATCTATGTCGGCCTCTGGCTCGGGCTCTATGCCCTCTCCGGATGGGTGATCTTCCGCGATTCGCTGCGCAACGGGCTCGATCTCTGCCTCATCGCCCTGGCGCCGCTGGCCGGCTACATCCTGCTCTCGTCGACATGGTCCGCGGATCCATGGGCGTCGCTGGTGCCGGCCGGCATGCTCGCGCTGAACATGGTCATCGCGGGAGCGCTCGCGGCGGCGGTCCACCCGGCGCGGTTCCTGCGCCTCTTCGCCTGGACGAACGTCGCGCTGGTGGGGATCTCCCTCGTCATGCTGGTGCTCGATCCCGACGGAGTCCGGACAGACGTCACCCGCCCGGGTCTGCTCATGACCGGCGAATTGTTCGGCGCCTATGCCAACAAGACCGTACACGGCATCTCGGCCTCCATCGCCATCCTGATCCTGCTGTTCCTGCCCGATGCCAGCGGGCGCGGCCGGCGCTGGCCGGCGATCGCCCTGCTCACGCTCGGCCTGATCCTGGCCAACTCGATGGGGTCGGTCGCCGGAGCGATCGTCGCCGGAGCGGCACTGCTCGCCGCCAGGCTGCTGCCGCGCCTCAGCATCCCGGTCTTCGCGGTGGCGACGGTCTTCGCGATCGTGTTGGCCCTGACACTGCCCCTGATCGGAATCGGCGACCTCGCGCTCGCCCTCGGCCGCAGCGCGGATTTCACGGGGCGGAGCACCTTCTGGCCCTACGCCTTCGACGCCATCCGGGAGCGCCCGCTGTTCGGGGCGGGCTACCTCAGCTTCTTCAACACCGACCCGTTCTCGGGGGCGTGGCGCGTGTGGGAGCACGAACTGTATTTCTTCACGCCGGACTTTCACAACGCGTTCCTCGACATCCTCGTCGGACTGGGGATCGTCGGCGGGGTCCTCTACGTCCTCCTGCTGTCCGTTTCGTCGTGCATCTTCGCCCATCCCAGTCTCGATCAGCGCTGCGCGCTGGTGCTGTCGGCGATCCTCATCGTCTTCATCCTGAACAGTGCGACCAATTTCGTGTTCCTGGCGCACAACCGGATGTCGACGATCTTCCAGTTCTACTGCCTGTTCGTCCTCGGCCGGCACTATGCCGGACCGGCCCTCGGCCAGATCCGGCTCGGCGCGGGACCGCGGACCGCCGCAGGATGAGGCCCGCACCCGAAGCCGGGCTTCTGTCCTGGTTCCCCGGTTTCCTCCGCCCACTCGAAGGCCCGGGCGCCCCGACTCCGGCGCGGCCCGTCCGGCCATGGCGATGCGGACGGCAGGCATGAGACCGGACCCGAATCCGAAGGGCGGTGGCATGCCCTACCTGCCCCAACTGGACGGCATCCGCGCCCTCGCGGTCGGACTCGTTTTCCTGTCCCATGCAGGCCTCGGGCATATCGTGCCGGGGGGCCTCGGGGTCACGATCTTCTTCTTCCTGAGCGGTTACCTGATCACCACGCTGCTGCGGTGCGAGGCCGGACGGACCGGAAGCGTCAGCCTGCCGGCCTTCTACCTCCGCCGTGTCTTCCGGATTTTTCCGCCTCTCTACCTGACCCTGCTCTTCGCGCTTGGTCTCTACGCCGTGGGTGCCCTCAAAGGTCCCTACGATCCCTTCGTGATCCTGACCCAGGCGACCTTCCTGGTGAACTATGTGGGCCCGCTGGGGGGCGACATCGGCCTCGCGCTGCCGCTGCCGCTCTGGTCCCTGGCCGTCGAAGAGCATTTCTATCTGCTCTTCCCCGTCGTCTTCCTCGTCGGACGCGCTTCGCCCCCCCGGCTCGCGCTCGCCTGCCTCGCGGTCTGCCTCGTGGTGCTCGGCTTGCGGATCGCCGCGGTCCGGCTGCTGACGGATGCGAGCGACACCTACATCTGGACGCACACCCGTATCGATTCGATTCTCTTCGGGTGCTGTCTCGCCCTCTGGCGCAATCCCCTGCTCGACGGAGCCAAGGCCTACCGGCCCGGTGATCTCCAGGCGGCCCTGGCGTTCGGCGTGCTGTGCGGCACGATCCTGCTGCGCGACGAGACGTTCCGGCAGACCCTGCGCTACACCATCCAGGGCGGTGCCCTGTTCGTCCTGTTCGCGGCGATCCTGCGACCCGCGGACGGCAGCCTCTGCGGCCGGCTGGCGCGACACCTGTCGGGAGCGCTCCTGCGGCGGATCGGCCTGTACTCCTACACCATCTATCTCGTGCACGCGGCGATGATCGAAGCCGTGACGGGCTTCATCGGCTTCGATCTCCTGCAGATCGTCGTCGCCCTCGGCCTGACGCTGGCCTACGCGGCGCTGATGCACCGCTTCGTCGAGCGCCCGTTCGCACGTCTGCGGCGGCGGCTCGACACCCGCGATGAACCCGGGGGAGCCCTCTCCCCGCTGCCACCGGCCCTACCAGCCGCGCGCGACCAGTGAGTCGTGCACCACCCGCGCGACGACGGCCTGGCCGGCGTCGTTGAGGTGAATGTGATCCTCGCGCAGCGAGCGCGGCGGCACGTCCCGAGCCAGATCCGCACGATCGGGACCCGTCGGCGCGATCCCGGCCAGCGCCAGGCCGGAATCGATGAGCCGGGAGCGGATGTCGACGTAGTACGGGCCGTGGGCGGCCCGGAGGGCGTCGTTGAGATCCACGATGATGCGGTAACCGGAATCGCCCCGCCGCTCTTCGGACGTGTCGGCATTCAGGATCGACAGGACGAGGACACGCTTGCTCCTGACGGCGTCCACCATGGCTTTGACGTCCGCCCGTACCCGCCGGACGTCTTCGTAGTTGTTGCGGCCGGCCCAGATGATCGTCACCGCATCGTGGGACCGCGTGTCAGCCAGCATGCGGGCGGCGATCTCCGAACTCGATTCCCCGCCCACGCCCGCATTGCGGACGCTGCGCATCGGCGTGAAGAGCCGCCCCAGAACGACCGGATAGCGTGCCGCCACCGTGCGGGCACCGGTGCCGTAGGTCAGGCTGTCGCCCCAGGCGACGATCGCGGGGGAGACCGCCGCCTGGGTTCGTGTCGCCCAGCAAGCCGCGAACAGGCCGAGCCCGAACGCACGGCGATCCGGCATCCGAGCGATGGGACGGGGAGGCGCGGGCTCGAGAATCATGTCGACGAACGTCTCGGAATAGGTCTGCAGGGAACCACACGCAGGTGCGACGGACCGCCCGAACCTTATGTTCGATCGACGGGCTCGTCTCGCGGGGATTGAGCACGCTTCGACCCGATCGCTCGCTATGCCGAAGGGACGCGAAGAGGCTCACGACATCGGCTTCGCGCGTCACGGGACGGCGCGCCCGGACTGCCGCGTGACGCCTGGGCGGGGATCGGCACGGGGCAGAGGACCGCCGAGCCCCCGTAGGTCCAGTCCCGTCCTCTCGACCATGGCACTTCGGCACCTTGATGTGAACGGAGTTACATGTGAGCGTGCGCAGGGTTTAAATGCTCCGGGCGATGTGACCGCAGCGGCTGCGCAGTGATAGTTAAAGCAACCGAATCCAGGGACGCACAATTGGTCGATCACCGGCCATGAAAAATAAGACAGATCGCATCTGTATTTATAAATATCGTTCCGATTGGTGTCGGGATTCGCGTTCGAACGATCGCGGCACCTCACCATTCAGGCTGGGCAGGCATGTATTTAAGGTCAGACGACGGCGCATGAAGAGAGAGACTTCGATGAAATGCTGGATTTTTGTCCTATGTCTTTCGGTCGCCGTGTTCCTGCGATCACCGGTCCAGGCGGACGAGTATCGTCTCCACATCGGTGATACGCTCGATTTCTCGATCGCGGGCGTATCCCTCCAACGGACGTCAACTGTCGATACGGACGGACGGGTGACGCTTCCCCTCGTCGGCCCGATCGACGCCAAGGGAAAGACCCTGGGAGAAATCCTCGCCTACCTTCGGCGCGAACTGCCCAAGAAGTCGCTGAACCTGCGGACGCCCGAGGGACGGGACCAGATCACGATCATCGACCCCCAGGAGATCACGCTCTCGATCTCCGATTACGTTCCCATCTATGTGAACGGAGACGTGAGCCGCCCGGGGGAACAGAAGTTCCGGCCCGGCATGACCGTGCGTCAGTCGATCTCGCTGGCCGGAGGCTACGACGTCGTCAGGTTTCGGGTCGAGAATCCGGTGATGTCGAACGTCGACCTGGAGGATGAACTCCGGGCCAAGTGGATGGACGTCGAGTATGCCTACGCGCGCCGGGAGTTCCTGCAGAAGCTCCTGGATCGATCCAAGGAGCCCGCCCAACCCTTCGCTCTGCGCTCGCCCCTCGCCAAGGGCCTGCGCGATCAAGCCGCCAAGTCCGAGACCGACCAACTGCGGGCCAGCCTCGAGACCTTCAACTCCGAGCGCGCCGCTCTCGAGCGCAAGATCTCACTGCTCAACGACGGTCTCGACGCGCTGGACAAGCAGAAAAAGAGCGAGGACGAGAACGCCAAGCTCGACAGCTCCGAAGCCGCCCGGATCGCCGATCTGTTCGCCAAGGGGACGCTGCCGGCCCCGCGCGTCGCGGATGCGCGCCGCCTCGCCCTGCTGTCCGCGACGCGGTCGCTGCAGGTCGGGTCCCAGATCGAAATGGACCGGAGAGTGCGCAGCGATGCGCAGCAGGCTCTGCAAAGGCTCATCAGCGACCGGTCCGAGCAGCTCTTGAAGGACCTCAAGGAAACCAACGACGCGATTTCGAAGAGTCAGTCCCGGATCAGTGCCCTGACCGAGAAGCTCGTCTACACGAGCGCCCTTCGCTCGCAGCTGCTTGGATCGGGGGTGAATTCCCCTCAGATCTCCGTCGTGCGTCAGGTCTCCGGCGCCGCGAAGGTGATCCAGGCCGAGGCGGACACCGCTCTGGAGCCGGGCGACGTGGTGGAGGTGAAGATGACCCTGACCGCCAACACGCCCCCGATGGCAAACTGATCCGGCCACGGGCGACGGGCGGTGCCGAAGATCGTCCTCGGCTCGCCCATGGCTGCGGAATCCGCTCGAGGAGCGAGACGCACGGGCACGCCGCGGCCCGGAGCGCGAGGGCGAGCGTCGGCAGTTCCGGCGCGGTCACGAGCGTGGGGGCCGGCCTGAGGCCGACCTCCGGGGTGCAGATCCGGAATGATTTGTCGGATCGCCCCGGCGGAGTACTCTTCCGGCCAGGGAGATACGCCGATGACCACCGCGACGACGGCCGGCAGGGCCGCACCATCGATCTACGACCGGGATCTCGATAAGAATCCGGCGAATTACCAGCCGCTGACCCCCTTGAGCTATCTCGACCGTGCGGCGCGGGTGTTCCCCGATCATGGCGCCGTCTTTCACGGCTCCCTGCGGCGCAGCTATGCCGAACTCTACGCGCGGTGCCGCCGCCTCGGCGCGGCGCTGGCGGCGCGGGGCATCGGGCGCGGCGACACCGTCGCGGTCATCCTGGCCAACACGCCGGAGATGATCGAGGTTCATTACGGGGTGCCGATGACCGGCGCCGTCCTGAACACCCTGAACACCCGCCTGGACACCGCCGGCCTCGCCTTCTGTCTCGACCACGGCGAGGCCAAGGTGCTGATCACCGACCGGGAGTTTTCCAAGGTCGTGGCTCCGGCACTGGCGCAGGCGCGGGTGAAGCCCCTGGTGATCGACGTAGACGACCCTGAATTCACCGGTCCCGGCACGGCGGTCGGCAGCCTGGGCTACGAGGCGCTCCTGGCGGAAGGCGACCCGGCCTGGGACTGGGCGATGCCCGCCGACGAGTGGGACGCGATCTCGCTGAACTATACGTCGGGCACCACCGGCGACCCGAAGGGGGTAGTCTACCACCATCGCGGCGCCGCCCTGCTCTGCCTCGGCAACGTCATCACGGGCAACCTTGGGCAGCACCCGGTCTATCTCTGGACCCTGCCGATGTTCCACTGCAACGGCTGGTGCTTCCCCTGGACCCTGTCGGTGGTGGCCGGCACCCATGTCTGCCTGCGCCAGGTCCGCGCCGGGGCGCTCTACGAGGCGCTGGCCGAGCACGGCGTCACCCATCTCTGCGGGGCACCGATCGTGATGCAGCTCCTCCTCAACGCATCGGAGGCCGAGCGCCGTCCCCTGCCCCGCCGGGTCGCGTTCCTGACGGCCGCCGCGCCTCCGCCCCAGGCGGTCCTCGGCGCGATGGGGGCCGCCGGCTTCGACGTCACCCACCTCTACGGCCTGACCGAGACCTACGGCCCGGCCGTGGTGAATGCCTGGCACCGGGACTGGGACGCCCTGGACGCGAATGCGCGTGCGGAAAAGATGGCGCGCCAGGGCGTGCGCTACCCGGTTCTGGAGGGCTTCGACATCCGCGATCCCCAGACCTGCGAATCCGTGCCCGCCGACGGCGAGACCATGGGCGAGGCGATGTTTCGCGGCAACGTGGTGATGCGCGGCTACCTCAAGAACCCATCGGCCACCCAGGCCGCCTTCGCGGGCGGCTGGTTCCGCTCCGGCGACCTCGGGGTCAAGCACCCGGACGGCTACATCCAGCTCAAGGACCGCTCGAAGGACATCATCATCTCAGGGGGCGAAAACATCTCCTCGATCGAGGTCGAGGACGCCCTGTTCCGCCACCCCGCCGTCTCCGCTGCGGCGGTCGTCGCCCGCCCCGACGCGAAATGGGGCGAGACCCCGATGGCCTTCGTCGAACTGAAACCCGACGCCACCGTGGAGGCAGACGCCCTAATCGCCTGGTGCCGCGAGCGCCTGGCCGGCTACAAGCTCCCGCGCCACATCGTGTTCGGCGAACTGCCCAAGACCTCGACGGGCAAGGTGCAGAAATACCTGCTGCGGGAGCGGGCGAAGGCCGAGTGAGCAGGATCGAGGCGGGCGCACGCCGCGAGTCCTCAATTGCCCCCGAAGCGCCGGTTGACCAGGACCGCTTCGGCCGCGGTCAGCTGGTAGATCGCCTCGATCGTCCGGTCGAGGCCAGCCCGAATCTGGGCGAAGCGCTGAATCGCGTCCGTTCGGACCCTCTCGCTCGGGCTGGCATGGATCTGCCCGCCGATCTGCATCAGGCGACCGACCTGCGCGACGATCGCGGCGTGTGTGCGTGCCTCGCCGTCATCAGCGAGGTCGAGCAGCCTGATCGGGAGGGCGGCGAGTTCGTTTGTCCCGACATTGTTGTTGGAGCTGGTGAGCTGGAATCGCCACTGCAGCAGGCGACTGTTCAGGCAGGCGAGGATGTATTCCGGCGACAGATCACAGGTCGGATCGACGACCACCGCGTTGGTCGAGTCGGCGAAGTACCACCCTGGCTCCGAGAGGGTGGCGACGATCCGCTGCTTCTCGTCAACGCCGGTGATCCTCTGGGTCACGATGCGCCGGACACCGACGGCATCCGGTGTGTTGCGGGTCCGCTCGTACCGCACACGGTCGAACCATTCGACCCGTCCCTGGCTCAAGGTACGACGGATCGCGTAGGCGGAGACCTCGACGCCTTTCAGGAGCCGGCTGTGCCGCGGGTCATCCGTGATGTAGGCGCGGTAGATCGTCTGATTGATCTCGCCGCGGGAGATCCGAATGCCCTCGATCCCGTCGAGACGCGCGACCGAATTCGATCGATGCAGCTTCTTGGCCAGCTCCCACGAGGCCTGATCGGCGATCGGGATCGGCAGGCCCAGAGGATCGATGGCCGCCAGTTCGCTCCGCTGCATCGTGGTGTCCCGGGAGGGATCGTCGAAGGAGGCCCGGGGATAGACGTGGAGGCCGATGCGCGGATTGTGCCTGCGCCGGGAGGGTGAGCGTTTGCGGCCTCCGACGACCACCGTCGACAGCTTGGCATCGTAGAAGACGCGATGCTGCCGGATATCCTTTTGCGGGAAGGCCCAGGCGTTGAGACCGTCGACCTGATCGAGGACCGAGAGGCGCGTCGTCCTGCAGCTGAAGTCGGCCAGGAGTGCCATGGGCACGATCATGCCCAGATAGCCGTTGTGCCGGACGAGTTGCAGGCTCTGAATCAGGAAGAACCGGAACAGGTTCAGTTTGCCGCCCTTTGCGGCGTCCAGGCGGTCCGTCCGGTCCAGGTAGGCGCGGAAGACGTCGTGGGGCCAGGAGGCCGCACCGCGTTCCTTCTCGATCACGTCGTAGGGTGGGTTGCCGATGACGGCGTCGAACCAGCCCCGTGCGCAGACCTCGGGAAACGCCAGATCCCAGGAGAACGGCCTCGCCTCGGCGACCCGCAGCTCGGCCGGCAGCAGCGCGTAGGCATCCTGTCCGACGAGGCTGTTTCCGACGTGGATGTTGCCGGAGAGGTCCGGCAGAAAAGTCTCGTTCGGGAACAGCACCTTCTGCCGCCCCAAGGTGGATTGGGTCTCGCCCTCGAGGATCTTGAGATAGATCGACATCTCCGAGACCTCGACCGCCTGGCGATCGATATCGACGCCGAAGATGCAATCCTTGGCGATGCGCTTCTTGAGTTCACTGGTCAGCTTCAGGTCGCCGTGCGCGTCGATGTAGACGGATTTCCCGTCCCGCTTGTCCACGTTCAGATGGTAGTAGTGGATATGGGCCTGGAAGAGCTTCTCCAGCGCACGGATCAGGAAGGTTCCGGACCCGCAGGCCGGATCGAGGATCCGGATTCGGCGCATCTGTTCCGGCGTCCTGCCCTCCAGGAGTGGCGCCAGAGCGCCGTCGACGATGTGGGCGACGATGTGTTCGGGCGTGTAGAAGACGCCGCCCTGCTTCCGGATCTCGGGCTTCGGGGTCACGTTCCCCTGTTCGTCGATGAGCGAGCCAAGGAAGCGCTCGTAGACGGAACCGAGAATCTCGATCGGCAGGGTGCTGAAGAGATAGGGCGATTCGTCCCCGGCCAGATGATCGATGAAATCGGCGAGCCACCGGTCGTCGACCACGCAGGACTCGACGAAGTGAGACGGCGTTCCGGCCCGTCCATAGAGTCCACCGTTGAAGGCCGCCCGCATGTTCGCCTGATTGCCGACGATCACGCTCCAGAGTTCGCCCTTCCGGCGTCCGTGCCGTTCCCAGAGCGTCAACGCCTGCCGGAGCGTCTGGAAGGTATCGATGTCGCGGTCCTCGCAGACCCTCTGGAAGATGAGCCGATCGAGGATCACCTGGACGGCCTCGTTGATCGACTCCCCATCCCAGTGCAGGGCTGGATTATGCCGGATCAGGGACTTGGCCAAGCGCGCACGCTCGCCTTCGAGGTACTGCAGGAAATCGGTATCGACGGCCCGGTTGCGGTCCGGCTTGATCAGCCAGAGTTGCCGGTCCGTCCGGGAGATGACCTTGGGCAGGTCTTGGATGAAGACTTCCAGGGATCCGGCCGCGACGGCTTGCCGGGATAGCAGGTCCCAGATCTTGGGCGCCGCAGCCAGATAATCCTGATAGCAGAGGCGCCAGCCCGGCACGACGCTGAACGGTTTCTCCCGACTCGGCTTCCCCCCGACGACGAACAGGTTCAGCTCGTCGAAATTCGTCGTCAGGCCGATCCAGAGACGCAGGTTGTAGACGTAATTCTGCAGCTGGAACCGATGATTCTCCAGCTTCTCGGGAAACTTCTTCGCCTCGCAGACGAACCGATCGAACCCGCCGATCCGAAAAACGTAATCCGCCTTGCCGTTGACGACGCCGTCATAGGCCCGGTACTCGACCCGCACGTCTCGCATGAAGGGCGGATCGTCCTTGGTATTCCTGACGTCCCAGCCCAACGCCTCGAAGAACGGATCCAAGTACTCGTTTCGCAACGAATATTCGTCCAGCCCCTTGCGATATTCAGACCGGTATTTCGCGAAGCGCTGGCACAACCGATCCAGGACTTCCAGAAATCGATCGAACTCGCGTCCTCGCTGCAGGTCCATTCGACACACTCCGGCGCGTCCGCATCAGCCTCGATCGAGCGTTCCGGCCTCAGCCGATCGCCGGATACGCACCGGCGCAAAGGCCGGCTGGCCCGGCCGCCATCTGGGCTTTCTCTCCAGCGGGCGGGGGGCGGCATGGCGCAGGCCTCACCGGCGTGCGTCCGAACCGACCGGGCAAACTCGAAGGGGCCCGCCCCCGGCGGGGGTGCGACCCCATCCGGAGTTGGGTCGCACCTGCGAAGCTCGCGAGGTCAAGACGATCAGTGGCGGAAACGCTGAGCATGACCAAACCTAACGTTGGATCAAAATTTATTCTAGGTGTTATTTTTGGACCCTGTCCAATGCTGTCGGAGGCGCGGGCAGTCAGACGGCCGAACGAAAAAAGGCCGGGCTTTCGCCCGGCCTTTCGTCGTCCTGTGAGTGTCGTGGACGGGTGCGCTTACGCGACCCCGCCCGAGCGCTCGAAGCGCTTGCGCTCGTTCGGGTCGAGGTAGGTCTTGCGCAGGCGGATGGATTTCGGGGTAACCTCCATCAGCTCGTCGTCCTGAATCCAGGCGAGCGAGCGCTCCAGGGTCATGCGGATCGGCGGCGTCAGGCGCACGGCCTCGTCCTTCGAGGTGGTGCGGATGTTGGTGAGCTTCTTGCCCTTGAGCACGTTCACCTCGAGATCGTTCTCGCGGTTGTGCTCGCCGATGATCATGCCCTGGTACACCTTGGCGCCGGGCTCGATCATCATCGGGCCGCGATCCTCGAGGTTCCACATGGCGTAGGCCACGGCCTCGCCCTTGTCGTTCGAGATCAGCACGCCGTTGCGGCGGCCGGGCATCTCGCCCTTGTAGGGCTCGTAGGCCTTGAACAGACGGTTCATGATCGCGGTGCCGCGCGTATCGGTCATGAGCTCACCCTGGTAGCCGATGAGGCCGCGGGTGGGCGCATGGAAAACGAGGCGCAGGCGGGAGCCGCCCGACGGCTTCATCTCGATCATCTCGGCCTTGCGCTCGGACATCTTCTGCACGACGACGCCCGAGTACTCCTCGTCCACGTCGACCACGACCTCCTCGACCGGCTCGAGGACGTTGTCGTTCTCGTCCTTGGAGAGCACCACGCGGGGACGCGAGACGGCGATCTCGAAGCCCTCGCGGCGCATGGTCTCGATCAGGATGGCGAGCTGGAGTTCGCCGCGGCCCGAAACGAAGAACGAATCCTTGTCGGCCGCCTCCTCGATCTTGAGCGTGACGTTGCCCTCGGCCTCCTTGAACAGGCGGTCGCGGATCATGCGGCTCGTGACCTTGTCGCCCTCGGTGCCGGCCAGCGGCGAATCGTTGACGATGAACGACATGGTGACGGTGGGCGGATCGATCGGCTGGGCCTGGATCGGGGTCTCGACCTGCGGATCGCAGAAGGTGTCGGCCACGGTGCCCTTCACGAGGCCCGCGATGGAGACGATGTCGCCGGCCTCGCCGACGTCGATGGGGGCGCGCTCCAGACCGCGGAAGGCCAGGATCTTCGAGACGCGGCCCGTCTCCACGAGCTTGCCCGTGCGGTCCATGACCTTGATGGCCTGGTTCGGCTTCACGGTGCCCGAGGCGATGCGGCCGGTGATGATGCGGCCGAGGAACGGGTTGGCCTCCAGCAGGGTGCCGAGCATCCGGAACGGACCCTCCTCCACCTTCGCCTGGGGCACGTGCTCCAGCACGAGGTCGAACAGCGGCGCGAGGCCCTGGGTCTGGTCGCCGTCCGGCGCCGTCGCCATCCAGCCGGCGCGGCCCGAGCCGTAGAGGATCGGGAAGTCGAGCTGCTCGTCGGTGGCGTCCAGTGCCGCGAAGAGGTCGAACACCTCGTTCACCACCTCGGTGATGCGGGCGTCCGGACGGTCGACCTTGTTGATCGCCACGATCGGCTTCAGGCCGATCTTGAGGGCCTTGCCGACCACGAACTTGGTCTGGGGCATCGGGCCTTCGGCGGCGTCGACGAGCACGATCACGCCATCCACCATCGAGAGGATGCGCTCCACCTCGCCGCCGAAATCGGCGTGGCCGGGGGTGTCGACGACATTGACGCGGGTGTCCTTCCAGACGACCGAGGTCGCCTTGGCCAGGATGGTGATGCCGCGCTCCTTCTCGAGGTCGTTCGAGTCCATGGCGCGTTCCTCGACGCGCTGGTTCTCGCGGAACGATCCGGACTGCGACAGCAGCTTGTCGACGAGCGTCGTCTTGCCGTGGTCGACGTGGGCGATGATGGCGATGTTGCGAAGCTTCATAGGGTATCCGGAAGCGAGAAGAGCCCGTCACGCGACGGGCCGCAGGAATGCGGCCGGCTGCGCCGGGTCACGGGATCGAGCTATCGCGTTGCAATATAAGGTGTGGGCCTCCGGGGCAAGGGGCGACCGCCGCCGGGGCGAGCATGCCCCACCCCCGTCAGGCGCGGGCGGCCTCGAGGAGAGGGGTGCGCGCCCGGTAGCGGCCGAGCGCGGTGACGCAGACGAACGAGATCGCCGCGAGGGTGGTGCCGAAGACGGCGATCGGCCACCAATGGCCCTGGAAGCGCTCGGCCAGGATGGTGCCGACGATCGGGGTGAGCCCGCCCGCCACCGCGCCGCAGACCTGATAGGCCACCGAGATCGCGGTGTAGCGCACCCGGGTCGGAAAGGCGCCGGCCACGTAGCCGGCGATCACCGCGTAGAAGGTGGCGCTGCCCACCACGTTGAGGGCGAGCCCCAGCATCAGGGCCGGTACCGAGCCGAGATCGACCAGGAGGAACAGGGGATAGGGCGCCAGCATCGCCCAGATCAGGGTGCCCTGGAGGAACAGCCGCTCGTTGCGGATGGCCTCGGCGATCCGCGCGCCCACCGGCGTCATCACCAATTGGACGCAGGCCGCCACCAGCAGCGCGTCGAGGATCGTCGCCCGGGGTAGGCCGAGATATTGCGTGGTGTAGGTGATCATGAAGGTGTTGAAGAGGTAGACCGAGCCGATCGCGAAGGTGTTGGCCCCCGCCGCCAGGGCCAGCGGCGTCAGGCTGGTGGCCAGAACCTCGCGAATCGGAGCCTGGGCCGGGGCGGCGGTCCGGCTCGCGGCGTCTCGATCCTCTTGGAAGTCGGGTGATTCGCCGACCCCGAGGCGGATGAACAGGCCCACGAAGAGCAGGACGATGCTGACGAGGAAGGGCAGGCGCCAGCCCCAGGCGAGGAAGCTCTCCTTGTCCATCAGCCCGGCGAGCCGGAAGGCCAGCAGCGACAGGATCTGCCCGGCCGGGCTGCCGAGCTGGTGCGAAGGAAGCGAAGAAGGTCGAGCGCCCCTTCGGCGCGTGCTCGGCCGCGAGCAGCACCGCCCCGCCCCACTCGCCGCCCACGGCGATGCCCTGGAGGATGCGCAGGCACACCAGCGCCACCGGCGCCCAGATCCCGATGCTGGCATAGGTGGGCAGCAAGCCGATGCCGGTGGTGGCCAACCCCATCATCACCAGGGTGACGACGAGGGCCCGCTTGCGCCCGAGCCGGTCGCCGACATGGCCGAAGACCAGCCCGCCGAGGGGCCGGGCAAGGAAGCCCACCGCGAAGGTGCCGAAGGCCGCCAGCGTCGCCACGAAGGGCGTCGCCTCGGCGAAGAAGAGCGGCCCGAACACCAGGGCGGCGGCCGTACCGTAGATGAAGAAGTCGTACCACTCGATGGTGGTGCCGACGAAGGCGGCGATGGCGGCCCGGGCGGGCTGGCGCGGCGCGGGGGCCGGCATCGGGGTCGTGCGCATGCGCCGCTCTCTCGGGTTCGGCGGAGGATACCAGGACGCCCAGCAAGGGCCGGACCGGGCGGGAAACGGCCCTCGGCAGGCCCCACCTTGCCGCGTCGCGCGCACGGATGCGAGAGTTCGCGGCCGGCCCTCGGAGCGAGCGGGGGCGGGGCCGAAGGACGACGATGGAACTCAAGTGGATCGAGGACTTCATCAGCCTGGCCGAGACCCGCAGCTTCTCGCGCTCGGCCGAGGCGCGGTTCGTCACCCAATCGGCCTTCAGCCGGCGCATCCGCTCCCTGGAGGTCTGGCTCGGCACGGTGCTCCTCGACCGCAGCACCTACCCGATCACCCTCACGGCGGACGGACGCCAGTTCCTCGAGACCGCCGAGGAGGTGCTGCGCCTCCTCACCCTCAGCCGCGCCGATTTCCGCAATCGCAGCGAGCGCTCCAGCCTGCCGGTGGTGACGATCACGGCACTCCATTCCCTCTGCCTCTCCGTCCTGCCCCGCTGGTTGAACGGCATCCGCGAGGCGGTGGGGCCGATGGCGAGCCGGGTCCTACCCGACAACTTCAACATCTGCGTCCAGGCCCTGGTGGAAGGCGGCTACGACCTGCTGCTCACCTACCATCACCCGGGCATCCCGATGCCCCTCGACCCGGAACGCTACCCTCACCGGGTCATCGGGCGCGACAGCCTGGTGGCGGTGACCGCCCCCGACGGTCTCCCGCCCGACCGCGACGGACGGCTGCCGCTGCTGCAATATTCCCGCGGGTCCTTCCTCGGCCTCCTCGCCGCCATCGCCCAGTCCCGGGAGGGCGCGCCGGTCACCTACCCGATCCACACCAACGAAAATTCCATGGCCGAGGCCCTGCGCTCCATGGCACTGGCCGGCCACGGCGTCGCCTGGCTCCCCGTCAGCCTGGTGGCGGGCGAGATCGACTCGGGCGCCCTGAAGGTCGTCAGCGCCGAGATGCTGATGGAGATCCGCCTCTACCGGAGCGCCGAGCGTGCCCGACCGTTCCTCGACGCCGTCTGGGCCGCCGCCGCCCTGGATGAACCAAACTATGCATTGCAGGAATAAACGCTGTCGAAACGAGCATTGGCGGCGCGCGACGCGCGGAGCTAATCCCCTCTCAGCGGCGATCTGAGCCGCAGTTGCCCCGCAGCGAACCGCGGGCGCACCCCATCCCGACCCTCCACGAAGACCCGAGGCGAGGCCGCTCACGCGGCCGCGCCGACGCATCCGCGTGGCCGCTGCCCGCCCCGCACGCCGTGTCGGATCGCATCCGCACGCCGCTCGCCCCGGAATACGAGGAGAGACCTGTGACCGACCATCCGACCCGCACCGAGCACGACCTTCTGGGCGACAGGGAGGTGCCGGGGCAAGCCTATTACGGCGTCCACACCCTGCGGGCGGTCGAGAACTTCGCGATCACGGGCCGGACCCTGGCCGACTGCCCCGACCTCATCAACGCGCTCGCGGCGATCAAGCAGGCGGCGGCGCTGGCCAACCGCGAACTCGGCCTCCTCGACGCGCCCCGCACCGAGGCCATCGTGGCGGCCTGCGAGGAGATCCGCGCCGGCGCCCTGCACGAGCAGTTCGTAGTCGACCTGATCCAGGGCGGGGCCGGCACCTCCACCAACATGAACGCCAACGAGGTCATCGCCAATCGGGCGCTGGAGATCCTCGGGCATCCGCGCGGCGCCTACGAGCACCTGCACCCCAACGAGCACGTCAACATGGGGCAGAGCACCAACGACGTGTACCCGACCGCCCTGAAGATCGCCGCCACCGGCGCGATCCGGCGGCTGATCGAGGCCATGGCCGGCCTGCGCGCCAGCTTCTCCGTCAAGGCGACCGAGTTCTCCGATGTCCTCAAGATGGGCCGCACGCAGCTGCAGGACGCGGTGCCGATGACGCTGGGCCAGGAATTCGGCACCTACGCGCTGATGCTGCGCGAGGACGAGGCCCGGCTCGGGGAGGCCGCCCTGCTGATCCGTGAGATCAACATGGGAGCCACCGCGATCGGCACCGGCATCACCGCGCATCCGCTCTACGCCGCCCTCGTCTGCGCGCGCCTCTCGGAGATCACCGGCATCCCCCTGCAGACGGCCGAGGACCTCGTCGAGGCGACCCAGGATTGCGGGGCCTTCGTGCAGCTCTCGGGCGTGCTCAAGCGGGTGGCCGTCAAGCTGTCGAAGACCTGCAACGACCTGCGCCTCCTGTCCAGCGGCCCGCGCGCCGGCTTCAACGAGATCAACCTGCCGGCACGCCAGGCCGGCTCCTCGATCATGCCCGGCAAGGTCAATCCGGTGATCCCCGAGGTGGTCAACCAGGTCGCCTTCGAGGTCATCGGCAACGACGTGACCATCACCTTCGCGGCCGAGGCCGGCCAGCTCCAGCTCAACGCCTTCGAGCCGGTCATCGCCTACAGCCTGTTCAACAGCCTCACCCACCTGCGTGCGGCCTGCATCACCCTCGACGTCCACTGCGTCCAGGGCATCACCGCCAACCGCGAGCGCCTGCGCGCCAGCGTGGAGCAGTCGATCGGCATCGTCACGGCCCTCAACCCCTACATCGGCTACCGCAACGCCACCGCGGTGGCCCTGGAAGCTCATGCCACCGGACGCGGCGTCTACGAGCTCGTGCTCGAGAAGGGCCTCATGGCCAAGGAGCAGCTCGACGCCGTGCTCCAGCCGGACCGCCTGACCCGGCCGCAGGCGTTCTCGGTGGCCTGAGGGCTCAAGTCTGCTGACCCTTGGTGCGCATCCCCCTCCCCCCTCTGCGGGGGAGGGTTGCTCGCGCGTCAGCGCGGGTCGGGAGAGGGGTGCGACGGTTCCGGAGAGGTCGCCCCCTCTCCCGGTCGCTCCGCGACCACCCTCCCCTGCAGAGGGGTGAGGGAAACGCTGCACCTGACCGGGTCACGCCATGACCCGCGATCCAGAGCGCCGACACGGCGCCAACAGCATTCATCGGGAGGAAACACCATGACCAAAAGCGACATCAAGGCGGACGGCAGGAAACCCGGCCGGCTCACCCTCTACACCGGTATCGGCCTCGTCCTCGGCATCCTGGTCGGCGCGATCCTGCACGGGGCGGCGGCGGGGCCGGCAGAAGCCAAGGAGATCGCTGGGTACTTCACGCTCTGCACGGACATCTTCCTGCGCCTGATCAAGATGATCATCGCGCCGCTGGTCTTCGCCACCATCGTGTCGGGCATCGCGAGCTTCGGCGATACCCGCACGGTGGGCCGGGTCGCAGCCCTCGCCATGGGCTGGTTCCTCACCGCCTCCGTGGTGTCGCTGACCCTCGGGTTCCTCGTCGCCAACCTGTTCCAGCCGGGGGCCGGCCTCGCCCTGCCGCTGCCGGAGGCGGGCGCCCAGACCGGGCTGAAAGGCGCCTCGCTGAACCTGCGCGACTTCCTTACCCACGTATTCCCGACCAGCATCGTCTCGGCCATGGCCACCAACGAGGTGCTGCAGATCCTGGTGTTCTCGATCTTCTTCGGCTCCGGCCTCAGCGTGATCGACCGGCGCTATGCCGACCCGATGGTGCACATGATCGACGGCCTCGCCCGGGTGATGTTCGCGGTCACCGACGCGGTGATGCGGCTCGCTCCACTGGCGGTCTTCGCCGCGATCGCGGCGGTGATCACGGTCCAGGGCCTCGGCGTCCTCATCGACTACGGCAAGTTCATCGGCGCGTTCTACCTCGGCCTCGCCGTGCTCTGGGTGATCCTGATCGGCGCCGGATGGCTGGCGCTGGGCACCCGGGTGGTGCGGCTGCTGGATCTGCTGCGCGCCCCGATGATCCTCGCCTTCTCCACCGCCTCGAGCGAGGCCGCCTTCCCGCGCACCGTCGAGGTGCTGGAGAAGTTCGGCGTGCGCCCCCGCGTCACCGGCTTCGTGCTGCCGCTCGGCTACTCGTTCAACCTCGACGGCTCGATGATGTACCAGGCCATGGCGGCGCTCTTCATCGCGCAGGCCTTCGGCATCCATCTCGGCGTCGCCGAGCAGTTCACGATGCTCCTCGTCATGATGGTGACGAGCAAGGGCATCGCCGGCGTGCCGCGTGCCTCCCTCGTGGTGGTGGCCGCGACCGTGCCGATGTTCGGGCTGCCGGCGGCCGGCATCCTGCTCATCATGGGCGTCGACCAGATCCTCGACATGGGCCGCACCGTCACCAACGTCCTCGGCAACGGCCTCGCCACCGCCGCCGTCGCCCAGTGGCAGGGCGAGATGGGCGCGGAGACGGATCTGCCCGCGGAAGCCGGGACCGACGCGACGGCCGCCCTGGCCCCGGCCCGGGCCTGAGGCGCTACTTCGCCGCCAACGGCCGCACCGACCAGGTGGCCCAGTAGACCGGACGGCCGAACACGCTGGATGCGTTCGCGCCGCCCGGTCCGGGCGCGAGCCGGTCGAGCCATGTCAGGAAGCCGGCCTTGGCACGGTAATTGGTCGGAGTCGCGAGGTTGCCGTAGCGGTCGGTCATCCAGAAATGCTGGCTGCGTCCGAAACGGCCCGATCCGTCGCCGCCCGAGCGCAGGCCGAGATAAGCGGTGGAGCGCATGATCGCCTGCGGCTCCGAGAACCACGTCAGGGTCGCGAGGGAGCTCGGCGCGAGATCGGCGGTGTACTGCACGCAGATGTCGGCGACGGGGCCGTCCATGGTGTTGGCGGGCCGGTTGCAGCGATAGGCCGCCACCCAGCGATCCATGTCCCGGGCCTTGGCGACCCGCACGAGGCTCTGGCCCGGCAGCGGTTCGGCGATGGTGCGGGCCGGCGACCAGACACGGTCGGCGGTGAGGTCCCGGCTCGTGCGCAGGTAGAGGCCCATGCGTCGGGACGCGGACGGCTCGTTGCAGTCCGAGGGCAGCACGTCGGTATAGTAGTAGTGGTAGACCTGATCGACCACGCTGATCGCGCCGACGAGGTCGGTGCGGTCGAAGCCCTGGCCGGCGCAGTTGCCGATGATCGCCGCCCCGGTCTCGTCGAGGACGGCGCTCGGGCTCGGCGCCTCGGGCGTCCGCGACCGGCCACGGCGGGAGCGCCCCTCCGGACGGTCCCCGCCGAACGGCGTCCAGACCGTTCCCGCCTCGGAGCGTCCGCGGATGTCGAAACTCGCGAAGTCCAGCGTGCGGGCCTGGAGCAGCGCGTGCCGGTTGCCGGCCTCCGTCGGCACCGCCGCGAGGAAGAACACATAGCTGTAGGCGTCCCCGCCCCAGGCGCGCCCCGCGACCGTCATCGGGTGACGGGCCGCGATGCCCTCGCCCGCCGGATCGGGCGTCGGGGGCGCCTCGGCCTCGGCCCGGCGACGGCCGCGCCGGCCACGCTCCCGGCGCCCCTCCTGGCTGCGGGCGACCTCGCGGGCCATCTCCCACAGGCGTCCCTGGGTCGGCGGCATCGTGGTGGCAAGCTGCTCCGGCATCGCACCGGAGCGGACCGAGCCGCCGTCGAGGGGATCGGTGGCCCGGCGCGCCGCGCAGGCCTCGGCCGCCTCGCCGCGTCGGGACTTTCCGGGCGCTGACGGGGTCTCGGCTTGGTAGACCGCCTGGAGCGGCCCGGTGCCGGGCGTCGTGCGGAGAATCTGCACGCTGCTGGCGGATTCGCAGGCCCGGGGCGCGAAGAACACGCCCTCGGCCTCGCTTCCGCGGCAGATCTCCAGGGTGCCGCCACCGGTGACGTAGCAACTCGTATCGGTGGTCTGCGCGCCCGCCCCGCCGGGCGCGAGCCCCAGAAGGAGCGACAGGCACGCGGCCAGGGGAGCCGGACGGCGAAGGACGCCGGGCGGCGCGGCGGGGGAAGCGGTACGCGGATGTGTCACGGGGGAGAGGGTTAGCGGAGCCCAGCGGTTCGGCAAGGCTCCACCGGGACGCCATCCACACCGCCGGTTCTCACAATGTCGCGGATGGCCGCCGGGTCAGGCGGCGTCCCGGGCCTCCGTCCCGCACCATTCGGCGATGAAGAGCGCCATCGCGGTGGTGATCCGCTGCACGGAGGCGAGGCTGACGCGCTCGTCGAAGCCGTGGATGTTCTGACTGATCGGCCCGTAGCAGAGCGCCGGCACCCGGTCGTAGAGTGCGTAGACCCTGGTATCGAGATAGCTCGGCGACATGAAGCTCTGCAGTTCCGCACCGGTCGCGGTCCGGTGGGCGCGGCCGAGAACCGCCTCGGCGTCCGACCCCTCCGCCAGGACATAGCCCTCGGAGAAGAAGCCGTTGAAGGCGACGCGGGGCGGCGTGTTCGACAGGAAGGCATCGTCCCGGGCGAAATCGGCGATCGCCTGCTCCACCGCGCGGGCGGCCTCCCCGGCCGAGACGCCCGGATAGAGGGCGATGCGGCAGTCGATCCGGCACCAGGCCGGCACCGAGGAGGCCCAGTCGCCGCCCTCGATCCGGCCGACATTGAGGTTGATGGCGTCGGGCTGGTCGGCGAAATGGGGATGGGCCGCCTTCTCGGCGTTCCAGCGCGCCTCGAGGGCCCGCAGGGCGCCGATCACCCGGTAGGTGGCGTCGATGGCGTTGGCGCCGGCCCCCATCTCGCGGACATGGACCGGGCGGCCGCGGACCTCGACGGTGAACCACAGCACGCCGACATTGGCGCGCACGAGCTTCTCGTCCTCCGGCTCGGGGATCAGCACGGCATCGGCACGGTAGCCGCGCAGGTGGGTCATCAGGGCGCCGTTGCCGGTGGATTCCTCCTCGACCACCGATTGCAGGGTGACGGTGGCGGCCGGCTGCAGGCCGACCCTGGCCAGCGCGTCGAGGGCGAACAGGTTGGCGGCGTGGCCCGCCTTCATGTCGGCGGCGCCCCGTCCGTACATCCAGTCGCCGTCGATGACGGGCTCGAAGGGCGGATGGGTCCAGAGGTCGGGAGGGCCGGGCGGCACCACGTCGACATGGGCTTGGAGGATCAGCGAGCGCCCGGTCTCGGCCCGGGGCCGGTGGATGCCGACGACGAGGGGCGCCTGCGAATGCGTCTCGGACATCGCGGCCCCGCCAGGATGGGCGGCGAGGGCCGCCCCATCCATGGTGAAGCGGTCGAGGGCGTAGCCCCGCGCGCGGAAGGACCGGAAGACGAAGTCCTGGATCGCGTGCTCGGCGCCCCGCGTCGAGCCGAACCGCACCAGGGCTTGCGTGTGAGCGACCTGCTCGGGGAACCCCGCCGCGACGGCCTCGGCGATGCAGGCGGCAAGGGCGGGATCGAGGGGCATCGGCGCTCCGGCTCAGGCTGCGGCGGCCGCCAGGATAGCGACGCCGGCGCGTTCAGGCGAGCAGGGCCGCCACGAGCGCCAGCGGCAGGGCGAGCAGGGCCGCCGGGCGGATCCAGGCCGGCCGGTAGGAGACCAGCCCGACGACGACGAGGGCGGCGCCGGTCAGCGAGCCGATCCACTGCACCGGACCGAAGTTCCAGTCCGAGGTCACGACGGCGGCCGCGAAGGAGGCCGCGATGGCGGCCCAGCCGGAGAGGCGCAGGGCCCGGGCGCGGGTCCGGCTCTGATCGCGCCCCACGATGGCCCGGTGATGCCGATCCATCGCGAGGCAGAGGGCGGCGAGCCCGGCGAAGCTCAGGGCGAGGTTGAGGGCGATGGAGAGCGGCGTCATGCTTCGACGAGACCTTCGGGCGACCGGCCCTGGACGGGGCGCACCGATTTCGCGGACCGGCGACGCTCCTCGAAGCGGGAGACCTGGCGGGCCCCGAGGGCCAGGACGAGGCCGAGCCCCAGCATGGCGGCGTCGAAGGCCAGGAAATCGAGGCCGCGATCCGTGGTCAGCGCGCTCACCACCGGCACGGCGGCGAACAGGAGGCCGGCGGCGAGGCCCGTCTCGGTCCAGGCCCGGCGGTACGGCCGCACCAGGGGCACCAGGGCGGCGAGCGCCCAGGCCCCGAAGAACACGGCGCCCTCCCAGGTCGCCCGATGGGCGAGGTCGACGGGCAGCAGGCGGTTGCCGAGGAGGAACGCCGCCATGCCGATGGGCAGGCCGAGGATCGTGCCGATGTTCAGGCCGCGCACGAGACGCAGGCCGAAGCCCGGCACCTCGCCCGCCTTCGGCGCCCGGGCGACGGTCCACAGGATGAGGCCCGTGGCGATGGTGGCCGCGCCGAGCAGGCCGCAGAGGAAGAACAGCGCCCGAAGCGCGGAACTTGCGAAATGCGCCTCGTGCAGGCCCATGAAGCTGGTGAAGACGTGCGCGGCCGGCTTCATCGTCGTTACCCGCTCGACGACGGCGCCGGAGGCGGCGTCGAAGGCGATCTGGGGATGCTGGTGGGCGAGCCCGTGGGGCTCCTCGAACACCGCGACCACCGTGGCGTTGGCGTCGCCCGGGTTGTTCACGATGACCATCTCGAGGGGCTCGGAGACCTCGCCCTGGGCCCGGGCCAGGAGCGGCGCCAGCGGGACGGCCTCGGCAGGGCGCCCGGCGGCCGGACGCCAGGTCGTGGTCTGGGCGGCCTCGACGTAGAAGCGCAGCTCGTCGCCCTTGTAGGCCGCCGTGACGCCCCAGGGCATGTACATCACGCCGAGCGTGACGATCCCCGTATAGGTGATCATCAGGTGGAACGGCAGGGCGAGCACGCCGGTGACGTTGTGCGCGTCGAGCCAGCCGCGCTGGGCCGACTTGTCCCGCCGGAAGGTGAAGAAGTCGGCGAAGATGCGCCGGTGGGTGACGATGCCGGAGATCAGGGCGACGAGGAGGATCAGCGCGGCGGCCCCGACGATCCAGCGGCCGAGTCCCGGCATCATCTGGAGCTCGTAATGGAAGCGGTAGAAGAAGTCGCCGCCGTGGGTGTCGCGCGCCCTGGTCGGCGCGCCCGTCTCGACGTCGAGCATGGCCTGGCCGAGGGGCGCATCCAGGCTGTCCATCCAATAGGCCCCGATGACCGGGCGGTCCGGCTGCGGCACCGAGACGTACCAGGCCATGGCCTTCGGGGCGTGGGCCTTCAGGTAGGCGATGCCGCGTTCGGCGGCCGGGACCGGATCGGTGGGGCCGGCGTGCAACTCCGGGCGCATCCAGAGCGAGATGTCGGTGCGGTAGTAGGTGGCGGTGCCGGTGACGAACACGGCGAACATCACCCAGCCGGTGACGAGCCCGGCCCAGGTGTGGAGCCAGGCCATGGACTGACGGAATCCCTGCCTCATGCGGGCGGTCCCATCGTGACGCCGTCGAGGGCGAGCCAGAGGCCGAGGCCCACCAGCGCGATCGGAACCCCGAGGCCGAGAGCGGCGCGCATCAGCGTACGGGCGGCGAAGACCCAGATCACGGCTCCGGCCAGGATGGCGAAGCTGATCAGGGTCGCGGTGGCCACCGCTTCCGAGCGCACCATCGGCAGGGTCAGCGACAGGAAGGCGGTCGCCAGCCCCGCGAGCGCGTAGCCGCCGAAGGCCGCCAGCCCCACGCGCGCGGCCACCGCCGCGCGGTAGCGCCAGCCTAGTCGCAGGCGGCTCCTGTCGGGGAGACTGGAAACATCCGTCACGGGCAACACCTTCGGGACGAGCGTGGGCGAGACGAGCGCGGAGCCGAACCCCGCAACGGCAGGCAGATCTGGCAGTCACGGCCGGGACGATCTCTCGGCCGCCCCCCGATCTCACGGGGATCGTCTCGCTATAGCGATCCTGGTCTTGGGCTCGCAAACGCTATGTTATGGAATCATTCCAATTCGACTTTCCGACGCTGCCCTTCACCCTGCGACCTCGTCGGGGTGCGGACACCGGCTCGCCATCGGAAATCGTGTTGACGGGCCGCAGGTCGCGCCCTGTGCATCCCGAACGCGGGTTAGGATAAGGTGACGCCCAGCGCCCGCTTCCCGCGAACACCGCACGAGAACAAGACACCCGATCGTGACCGCAAGCTCCTCCCGTCCCCCGATCCGCTTCCGCGGCCGCTCGTTCATGGCCCTGGTGCTCGCCCCGGTGCTGCCCGTCTCGGACTGGCTCGACGAACTCGACGCCCTGGCCCAGCGCTCGCCGGCCTTCTTCGTCGGGCGGCCGGTGATCCTCGACGTGGCCGGGCTCGGACTCGAACGGGAGGCCCTGACCGCCCTGGTGGCGGACCTCGCCGCCCGCGACGTCGCCGTGATGGGCATCGAGGGCGCCGATCCGGGACAGCTCGGCCCCGGCCTGCCGCCGCCCCCGGCGGGCGGGCGCCCGGTCGACGCCGTCCCGGCCCCGCAGGCGACGCCGGACGCCGAGCCCGACACGCCCGTAGTGCCCTCGGCGCCGGCCCCGTTCCGCTCGCTGATCCTCGATGCGCCGGTGCGCTCCGGCCAGACCATCCTGCATCTCGAGGGCGACATCACCGTGATGGGCTCGGTGGCCTCCGGCGCCGAGGTGATCGCGGGCGGCTCGCTCCACGTCTACGGCGCCCTGCGCGGCCGGGCGATCGCGGGGGCGGCGGGCAATCCGGAGGCCCGCATCACCTGCCGCCGGTTCGAACCCGAACTCATCGCCATCGACGGCCTCTACCGCACCGCCGACGACCTCGGCCCGGTCCAGCGCGGGCTGCCGGCCCAGGTCCGGCTCGAGGGCGATGCCATCAAGGTGGCCGGGCTGGACTAGGCGCTACCGGCCGGTCCAGGCCGGAGAGCGCTTGGCGAGGAACGCCTCCATGCCCTCGCGAAAATCGGCGCTGGTGTAGCAGAGGCGGATGAGGTCGTCGCCGGGACGCTCGGCCCCCGTCTCGTCCGCGTCCTGGAGGCGGCGCAGGCCTTCCTTGGTCGCCCGCAGGGTGAGCGGCGCGTGACCGGCGACCAGGGCCGCGAGTTCCGTGGCGCGGGTCGCCAGGGCCTCGGCATCGGGCAGGACCTCGCCCACGAGTCCGATGGCCAGGGCCTCCTCGGCCCCGACGAGGCGGGCGGTGAAGATCATGTCCTTGACCCGCGCCGGGCCGATCAGGGCGGAGAGCCGGCGCAGGTTGCCGAGGGAGAGGCAATTGCCCAAGGTCCGGGCGATGGGGAAACCGAGCCGGGCGTCCCGGGTGGCGAGCCGCAGGTCGCAGGCCGCCGCGATGGCCGCCCCGCCCCCGGTGCAGGCGCCGGCGATCGCCGCGATGGTCGGCACGGGCAGGCGCTCCAGCGCACCCATCACCCGATCCATGAAGCGCTCGTAGGCGATCGCGTCCTGGGCGTTCGAGAAGCTCCGGAACTGGGCGATGTCGGTGCCGGCCGCGAAAGCCTTGTCGCCCGCCCCCGTGATGACGAGGGCCTTGATGTCCCCATCCGCCTCGATGCGCGCGCAGGCATCGATCAGCCCCTGGTACATGCCGAAGGTGAGCGCGTTGCGTGCCTGCGGCCGGTTGAGGGTGAGGCGGGCGATGCCGCCCTCGACCGTCAAGAGAAGGTCCTCGGTAGGGGTCTGGTCGGTATCGGTCATGCCGGGTCCCTGGGCGCGCAGGCGCGGAAAGCCTGCGCTAACCCTCTCGCCCATCGGGGCCGGCCGGGGCAAGCGGCCGGCTCGCGTCCCTCCGTCTCAGAACACCGCGGGCACGAACATCTCGGGCGGCACGGGGTGGCGGGTGTAGTCGTCGTGGCGCTCCCGGTCCGGCAGGTGCACGGGCGGATGCTCGACGTCGCCGTAGGGGATCTGCGCGAGGAAGTGGCTGATGCAGTTGAGCCGGGCGCGCTTCTTGTCGACGGCCTCGACCACCCACCACGGTGCCTCCGGGATGTGGGTCCGGGCGAGCATGTCCTCCTTGGCCTTGGTGTAGTCCTCCCAGCGGCGGCGGGACTGCACGTCCATCGGCGAGAGCTTCCACTGCTTCAGGGGATCGTGGATGCGCATATGGAAGCGGAAGGCCTGCTCCTCGTCGGTGATCGAGAACCAGTATTTCAGCACGATGATCCCGGAGCGTGTCAGCATGCGTTCGAATTCGGGAACGGAGCGGAAGAACTCCTCCACCTCGTCGGCCGAGCAGAAGCCCATCACGCGCTCGACGCCGGCGCGGTTGTACCAGGAGCGGTCGAACAGCACGATCTCGCCGCCGGCCGGCAGATGGGCGACGTAGCGCTGGAAATACCATTGCGTGCGCTCGCGCTCGCTCGGGGCGGGCAGCGCCGCGACGCGGCAGACGCGCGGGTTGAGCCGCTGGGTGATGCGCTTGATCACGCCGCCCTTGCCGGCGGAGTCGCGCCCTTCGAAGATCACGACGACGCGCAGCTTGTGGGCCTGGACCCAGTCCTGCAGGCGCACCAACTCGTGCTGGAGGCGGAACAGCTCGCGGAAATAGACCTTGCGGTCGAGGCCGGGCGGACGGGAAGGACGGCCGAGTTCGCCGGCGAGGCGCTCCAGGCGCTCGTCCTCCATCTCGAGCTCGAGCTCCTCGTCGAAGTCGTCGGCGACCTCCCGGCGGATCGCCTCGACCTCCGCTGCCCGTCGCCCGCCGTCCATGTGAAAGTCCATCCCTGCCGCCTTAACGGCCAAGGTTAGATCACGGCTTCATGACAGGCTTGATACGGCGCGGCGGAGCGACCGACCGCCGGAGGGAACGGGGACCGCGTCCCGCGGGTTGAGAGGGAAGCTGCGCCATTTCGTTCGCGGGCCGCGAGTCCGGCCCGCCTGGCGCCCCATACTGCAAGAGGGTCCACCCATGAGCCTGATCGGACGCATCGTCACCAAGCTCCTCGGCAACGAGGACCGTCCCGTGGTCCGCGACGACCGCAACTACGATTCCGGCACGCCGCTCGGCCGCCTCGTGACCAAGATCCTGCGCAAGTAGGAAGTCTGGCGCAGGGAACGGTCCCATCCACCGGTCTCCGCGCGCCGGGCGGCCCAGGCCGCCCGGAACTTCGGTTCCTTCGCGATCCGGGCCCTTCCGGCGCCCGGACGCCCTCGCGGCTCAGGCCGCCCGGCGCTTCGCCTTCTTTTCGCGTCCCTGCCCGGGCGCACGCTGGCCGGCGCGAGTCCGGTCGAGAACGAACTTCGCGTAATCGTCCATGTCCCCGGCGAAGGGCTTGACCGTGTTGTCGGCCGCCAGCCACAGGCGATCCGCCACCAGCTCCATCAGCGAGCGGTCGTGGGTGATGAGGATGACCGCCCCGCCGTAATCGTTCAGCGCGTCGAGGAGTGCCCTCCGGCTGTCGATGTCGAGGTGATTGGTCGGCTCGTCGAGGATGAGCAGGTGCGGCGCCTGCATCGCCACCAGGTTGAGGAGCAGCCGCGCGCGCTCGCCGCCCGACAGGGCGTCCACCGTGGTCTCCTGCTTGTCGAAGGCGAGGCCGAAGCTGGCCAGCTTGGCGCGCCGCGCCGATTCGCTGTCGTCGGGCCGCTCGCGCCGGATGATGGCCAGCGGCGTGTCCTTCGGGTCGAGGGCCTCGATCTGGTGCTGGTGGAACCAGCCGACCTGCACCCGGCCCTCCCGCACCATCCGTCCGTCACGCACCTGGAGCGCACCGGCCGCCATCTTGGCGAAGGTCGACTTGCCGGCCCCGTTGACGCCGAGGAGTCCGATGCGGTCGTCGACGTCGAGGGTCAGGTTGAGGTCGCGCAGCACCGGCGCATCGTCGCCATACGCGATGGTGGCGTTCGTCAGATGCATCAGGGGCGGCGCCAGGGGGCGCTTCGGCGAGGGCAGGTGGAACGGCGCCACGTGTTCTTCGATGGTGGTGGCGATCGGCTCCAGCTTGGCGAGGCGCTTGACGCGGGACTGCGCCTGGGCCGCCTTCGAGGCCTTGGCCTTGAACCGGTCGATGAAGCTCTGGAGATGCGCGCGTTCGGCCTCCTGCTTCTGCTTGGTCGAGGCCTGGAGGCGGGCCTTCTCGGCCCGGCGCTTCTCGAAATCGTCGTAGCCGCCCGCGTAGAGTTCGAGCTTGCCGCCGGCCACGTGCAGGATCGCGTCCACCGAATTGTTCAGGAGCTCGCGGTCGTGGCTGATGATCAGGGCCGAGTGCGGGTAGCGCTTGAGCCGCGCCTCCAGCCAGAGGGCCCCCTCGAGATCCAGGTAGTTGGTGGGCTCGTCCAGCAGAAGCATGTCCGGCTCGGCGAAGAGGGCGGCGGCCAGCGCCACGCGCATGCGCCAGCCGCCGGAGAATTCCGCCATCGGCCGGGTCAGGTCCTCCACCGAGAAACCGAGGCCGGCCAGGATCTCGCCGGCCCGGGCCGGCGCCCGGTCGGCGTCGATCTCGATGAGGCGGGCATAGATCTCGCCCAGGCGCTCGGGCGCGGCGGTCTCGAGCTCGGCGTTCAGGGCCTCGCGCTCCACATCCGCCGCCAGGATCGTGTCGATCAGGCTGACGGGCGTCGCGGGATGCTCCTGGTCGACCGAGGCGACGCGCGCCGTCTTCGGCAGCAGGATGGCACCGCCGTCGGGCTGCAGTTCGCCCAGGATGATCTTGAACAGGGTCGACTTGCCGACGCCGTTGCGGCCGACGAGCCCGACCTTGGAACCCGGCGGTACGGCGACGCTGGCGCGATCGAAGAAGCGCCGGCCCCAGGCGCTGAAGGTGAGGTCTTCGATCTGGATCATGCGGGGGACTCGTCGGGGGCGGACACCGGACGGACCCGGACGCTGACGGGACTCTACCGCACCGCACCATCCGGCGCGAGGGGTGCCCGGCGCAACCGGCCCCCTCGCTCCACGCGTTCCGCCCGACCGGTCGCCGGTCTATTGCGCGGCGACGACCGAGGCCTTGACCAGCGGCGCCACCGGCACGTTCTTCTGCCAGAAGGTGCCGGTGCGGCCCGTCTGGTAGCCGGCCTCGTAGAGGCTGCGCATGTAGCCCGTGTCGAAGCCGCGCGCGGTCGAGGTGTTGGGCGCGGATTCGTCGATATAGGCGAGGTTGAAGCCGATGCCGTTGGCGCGGGTGAAGGCGTAGGTCGAGGCCAGGGTGGCGCGGCTGCGGGCGCGGCTCGCCGTGGTGAACGAGCGCTCGACGATGGAGAGCGTGTTGTTCTGGGCGAGATCGAATTCCGGCTCCAGCCGCCCGTTGATGATGACGTAGATGTCCGACTTGGCGCCCGCCTTGAACCGGCGGTCGCGGAGCAGGAACGATTGCGGGAGGGTGAACACCGGCGTCACCACCGAGCCGTCGACATGCATTTCCTGGAAGGTGCGCTGCGCCGCCTGGACGTCGATGAGCTGGGGCGGGAACACCGCCGGGATGCTGGCCGAGGCGGTGAGCACGTCGGTGAACAGGTCGATCGCCGCGGGCCCGCCGCTGGCGGCGATGGCACCCATGTTCCAGATCACGGCGCGCTGGGCGTCGAGGTTCGTCGTCACCACGAGGAGGCGACGGCCCTTGGCATGCTGGGCGGCGACCGCGGCGAGGAGGTCCGGCGTCACGTAGCGGCGCACGAGGCCGCGCAGCCGTCCGTCGCCGAACAGGCCCGAGCCGAACAGAACGTTGGCGAAGCTCGGCGACTGCACCAGCGTCGAGGCGACGCCGCTGGTGTAGATGTCCTTCAGGACGGCGTCGTATTCCGGACCGACGAAGGCGAAGGGGGCGATCAGCGCACCGGTGGACACGCCGGAGACCAGGGAGAATTCCGGACGCTTGCCGGATTCCGTCCAGCCGTTCAGCAGGCCGGCACCGTAGGCCCCGTCGCCGCCGCCGCCGGACAGGGCGAGGTAGGCGAACGGCACCTTGCTGTTCTCGGGGCGCGCCGACATCTCGGTGAAGGTCTTCTCCGAGGCGTCCGCATAGGCGCGGACGTTCGGATCGAGCCCGGGCAGGACCGCGGCGGCCGCCTCGCTCGCCGTGTAGGGAGTGCGGGGTGTGGTGCCACAGGCCGCGAGCTGGCCGGCGGCGAGCAGGGCGAGGAGCCCCCGAGTCCACCGGAGACGACGCATGTTCGACATGTTCACTGCCAAGATTCCGGAGCCCGACCCCGATGCGACCCTAGCACGGAAACGAGCTTGGCCTTTGCCGTGTTCCGGCTACGCTTCGCGAGGCCTCACCGGTGTGGCATTCGGGCAGCAGGCGGCTCGATCCCGTCCGCTCTCGCGAACGTCTGTGGATCTCGCGGCCGTCGCGTCCGGTTGCAACATCAAATGAACTTCCCGCACGCAGGTCCGTTGGAGCACCATCCTGTGACGGTTGCCCGTCGCATCGATGGTCCGACATCCCGTTTCCCTCGCGAAACCCGCTCTCGCCGACCGATCGCGCCCGCGCGGACCGGCCGCGCCGTCCGCATGGGCCGCCGACGGTCGTGACGATGTCGGCGGCGGCGGGCCGGCCGCGCGGGTCGGTGTAGCGAGGAGGAGGCAGAGGCGATGGAACGAGACGACGCGTGGCACATGACGGACGACCTGATGGTCGAGGACGGCAAGGGCGATCCCTTCGCCGCCGCCATCCGGGCGACCCGGATGCCCATGATCGTCACGGACCCGCGCCGGGCCGACAACCCGATCGTCTTCGTCAACGATGCCTTCCTGCGCCTCACCGGCTACGAGCGCGAAGAGATCATGGGGCGCAACTGCCGCTTCCTGCAGGGCCCCGACACCGATCCGAACGCGGTCCGGCAGCTGCGTGAGGCGGTGGACGCCCGACGCGACATCGCCGTCGACATCCTGAACTACCGCAAGGACGGCACCCCGTTCTGGAACGCCCTCTACATGAGCCCGGTCGTCACCATGGCCGGCGACCTGCACTACTTCTTCGCCTCGCAGCTCGACGTCACCGACCGGGTCGACGCGCAGATGCGGACGCAGAACGAGAAGGAGCATTTCGAGCGCGAGGTCGCCAAGCGGACCCGCGAACTCTCGGATGCCCTGGCGGCCAAGACCATGCTGGTGCACGAGGTCGACCACCGGGTGAAGAACAACCTGCAGATGGTCGCCTCCCTCCTGACGATGCAGACGCGGAGCATCTCGGACCCCACCGCGCGCGAAGCCATGAAGTCGATGCTGACGCGGGTCGAGGCTCTGGGCACGGTGCACAAGCGGCTCTACCAGTCCCACGACGTCGAGCGCTTCGACGTCGCCGAGTTCGCCCGGGAGCTGGCCACCGACCTCGTGCGCGGCTCCGGCCGCTCCGAGATCAGCCTGCATCTCGACCTCGAGCCCGTCGAGGTGCCGGTGGAGAAGGCCCCTCCGGTGGCGCTGATGATGAACGAGCTCATCACCAACGCGCTCAAGCACGCCTTCCCCGACGGCCGGTCCGGCCGCCTCTCGATCCGGGTCCAGCCTGACGGGCGCTACTTCGGCATCCGGATCATCGACGACGGCGTCGGCATGCCCCAGGAGGTGGTGGGGACGCGCTCCTTCGGCAAGCGCCTGATCGAGAGCCTGGCCCGTCAGCTGAACGCCAGCATCGCCTGGCATCCGGGACATCCCGGAACCTCGATCGATATTCGCCTGCCGCGCGAGTCTCCGGGCGCGAAGGACGGCACGTGAGCGAGCCTCTCCGGGTCCTGATCGCGGAAGACGAGGCACTCATCCTGATGCAGCTCGAACTCCTCGTGGAGGATGCCGGCCACACCGTCGTCGGCACCGCGGCGACCGCCGACGAGGCGATCGGCATCGCCCGCGCGGAGCGGCCGGACTTCGTCTTCGTCGACCTCCAGCTGCGCGGCGGTTCGTCCGGCATCGACATCGTCCGGGCGCTGCGGGGAGATCCCGCGATGGCGATGGTCTTCGTGACCGCCAATGCCCAGCACCTGCCGGAGGGGTTCGAAGGGGCTGCCGGCGTCATCGCCAAGCCCTTCACCGAGGCGGTCATCCTGGACACGATGGCGTTCTTCACCGCGTGCCTGCGCGCGCCGCCGCCCCGCGCGCCCGTGCCCCTCGGTCTGCGCCTCGCACCGGCCTACCGTGAGGCCCTCGGCGTCTAGGCGGGCTCAGCGGTAGCCGGCGGCCTGCAGTTCGAACAGTTCGGCGTAGCGCCCGCCCAGCGCCTGCAGCTCGGCATGGCTGCCCGATTCGATCACCCGCCCGCCGGCCAGCACGAGGATGCGGTCCGCCATGCGCACCGTGGAGAAGCGGTGCGAGATCAGCACCGCCGTGCGCCCGTGGCTCAGCTCCCGGAAGCGCTGGAACACCTCGAACTCGGCCCGGGCGTCGAGGGCGGCCGTGGGCTCGTCGAGGATCAGGATCTCGGCCTCGCGCATGTAGGCGCGGGCGATGGCGATCTTCTGCCACTCGCCCCCCGACAGGTCGACGCCCTCGGCGAAGCGCTTGCCCAGGGGCTGGTCGTACTGGAGCGGCAGGCGGCCGATGACGCCGTCGGCGAGGCTGCGCCCGGCCGCCCGGACGACGCGGTCGCCATCGTCGCGCGCCTCGATCCGGCCCACGGCCACGTTCTCGCGGGCGGTGAAGCTGAAGCGCACGAAATCCTGGAAGATCACGCCGATGCGGCCGCGCAGGTCGTCGAGGTCGTAGGCGGAGAGCGGCAGGCCGTCGAGGAGCACGCGGCCCTCGGTCGGATCGTAGAGGCGGGTGAGCAGCTTGACGATGGTGGTCTTGCCGGCGCCGTTCTCGCCCACCAGGGCCAGCACCTCTCCGGCCGCAAGGTGGAAGCTGAGGTCGCGCACCGCCCAGGTCTCGGTTCCGGGATACCGGAATCCCACCGCCTCGAAGACGATCCCGCTCCGGATCGGACGCGGCAGGGGCCTCGGATCGGCCGGCGAGCGGATCGTCGGAACGACGGCGAAGAACGAGAACAGGTCGTCGAGGTACTGCGCCTGGGAGGCGATCTGCGAGAAGCCCAGGAGCAGACCCTCGATCAGGCCGCGCAGGCGCTGGAAGGAGCCCGCCAGGAAGGCGAGATCGCCGATCGAGAACTGGCCCGCCGCGGTACGCCAGACGATGGTGGCGTAGGCGAGGTAGTAGGCCAGGGTGCCCAGAGCCGCGAAGGCCCCGCCCCAGCCGGCCCGGCGCAGGGCCAGGGCGCGGTTGTCGGCCACGAGCTTGGCCGCGAGCCCGCGGTAACGCTCGGCGATGTAGCCGTTCAGCCCGAACAGCTTGACCTCCTTGGCGGATTCCACGCTCGCCCCGAGGAAGCGCAGGTAGTCGATCTCGCGCCGCTCCGGCGTCCGGGTCCAGGCCAGCCGGTAGCCCTCGCGGTTGAAGTAGGTCTCGTTGAGGAAGGCCGGCACCAGAGCGATCACGAGGAGCAGGATCAGCCAGGGCGCGAAGGCCACGAGGCCCAGCGCGAAGGCCACCAGGGTGATGAGGTCCTGCCCCTGGCCGAAGAGCTGGAACAGGAGGTTGGAGCGGCCGGTGACCTGGCGCCGGGCCCGCTCGAGCCGGTCCTGCTGTGCGCTGTCCTCGAACTGCTCGAGGTCGAGGTCGGCGGCGTGCCGCATCAGCTTCAGGGTGGCGGCCGTGCCGTAGAGGTCGGCCACGAGGCCGTCGACCAGGGTGCTGGCCCGGCCGAGGAGGTCGGCCAGGATGGCGAGGCCGAACTCCGCCGCGACCAGCAGGGCGAGGTGCCGCAGGGACGGGTCCGCGAGCCAGGCCTCGGGCCCGAGGCCGCCGGGATGCGGCCGGGCATGCTCGGCCACGATCGCGTCGAGGATGAGCTTGGCGAGGTAGAGCATCACCACCGGCAGGCTCGCCCGCGCCAGGCGCAGGCCGAGGCTTGCAACGAGCAATCGGGGGCTGGCGGCGTAGACGAGGCGGGCGAGGGCCGGCAGGTGACGCAGGGCGCCCAGGCGCTCGGACAGGGCGTTCAGGGGAGAGGAGCGGTCGGGCATTGGCCGGGACCATGACCGGGACCGGGACGCCCGTCGATGCCGCAGACGCCGCACCCGCACCCGCGCCCGCGGCGGTCGCATCGTGGTCGCGCAGATGTCACCGCGCGAGCGGCCGAGGCCTTCAAGCTCTTGAGGACAGGCGGCTCGCCGGCGAGACTTCACTTTATCGCCCATGTTAGGCCTTCATCTTCTCAACAGGCGCGAGGCCGCCCTCAATGCTCAGCGGTTCGGCAGTCCTGCGGGTCGGCATTCTCATCGTGGTGGCGGCCATCCTGGCCGGCCTCGTCCAGGTCCTGCGGCCGCAGGACGGCGGACAGGCGGATGCCCCCATCGTCCGGACGACCCCTGACACCGGCCAGGCCGGCACCCAGGCGGCGCTGCCGCCCGCCGCCACGCGGCCGGTCTCCCCGGTGACCCCGGCGCCGGCACCGCAGGCGCCCCCCGCTCCGGCGCCGCAGGCCGCCATCCCGTCGGCCGGCACGCCCTCAGCCAACACGCCTCCAGCCGCGATGCCCCCGGTCGCGCCGGCGCCTTCCACTCCGGCACCTTCCACTCCGGCACCTGCCCCGAACGGGCCGTCGTCGAACCTGACGCCGAACCTGCCCACGCCGAGACAGGCGCCCTCCGCCCCCGACCGGAGCTTCGCGGATGCGGCCCGTCCGGCGACCCCGTCGGCCGGCGAGGAGGCGATCGACAACGCCGCCGAGACGGCCGGGCCGCGCGGCGTCGCGGTGATCGACCTCAACACCGGAAGCGTCGCCGAACTGAACGGCCTGCGGGGCGGCGGCATGATCGGGCGCGCCATCGTGCAGAAGCGGCCCTACGCCTCCGTCGGCGAGCTCCTGTCGAAGCGCGTCCTGAGCCGGGCGGTCTACGAGCGGATCAAGGATCAGGTGACGGTGCGCTGAAGCCGTTTCGGGTAGCGCGCCGCGCCCCGGCTGCCTAAGATGCGGCTTCAGGAAGCCGGAAAGTCGCTTCGATCACCAGGGACGAGCCATGTTTGCGCAAGCCGGGGGCGTTACCTTTCGCGAGGATCTCGGCGTCGAGGAGACCACCGAGACCGACAACATCGTCCGGTGGGACGGCGAAAAGCTCTACGTGGAGCACGACATCTACCACAACGGCCAGCTGGTCCACCGCAAGTATCGCAAGAACGTCAGCGAGGCGGTGGCCCGGGCGCTGCAGGCGCTGATCAACCGCACGCAGCAATAGGGGCCTCGGTCCGGCGCGCCCCGCGCGGCCGGACCGACCCAGGATCTCCCTACTTCCCGATCCAGTCGTGCCCTGCCACCACCGCCTCGACGGGGCGGGTCCAGGTGCCGGGCTGGTCCGTGGACCCGGTTCCGAGGGCGCACTGGACCATGACGCTGTCGCTCCAGCGCCCGTACTTGTAGCCCACTGCCGGCAGCAGCCCGACGCGGACGAAGCCGCAGGCCTCGTGCAGGCGCAAGGACGCCTCGTTCTGCGCGTCGATGTAGCCGATCATCTGGCGGTAGCCTCCCGCCGCGCAGGCCTCGATCAGCGCCGGCAGCAGGCGCCGGCCGATGCCGGCATGCAGGTGCTCGTGGTGGACGTAGATCGAGTGCTTCAGGGTGTAGCGGTAGGCCGGGCGCTTGCGGAAGGGCACCGCGTAGGCGTAGCCCGCCACGATCCCGTCGCGGTCGGCCACGAGGTGCGGCAGGCGCTTCTTGCGCATGGCCTTGCGCCGCTTCTTGAGATCGTCGGGGTGGAGCGGATCCTCCTCGAAATCCCCGACATCGCCGACGCCGCGCCGGATGTGGTGGGCATAGATGTCCACCATGTCCGGCACGTCGGCATCCGACGAGGGCCGGATGACGAGATCGGGATCGCTCTCGGATGAGCCCACCATCAGCGGCTCTCGCGCATGACGCGGGGCTCCCGCATGACATACGTGTAGAACCGGATCGTCCCGTCCGGATCGACATCGCGGAACACGCCCTGGATCTCGGCCTCGAAGCCCGGGAATAGGTTCGCGGAGCGCTCGAACATCTTGAAGTAGTCCAGCATGGGTTTGGCCCGCTCGTCCAATCGCTCGCCCGGAAGCACCGTGCCGATGCCCGGCGGGTAGACCAGAAGCAAGGTCGTCGCCACGCGGCCCTCGGCCTCCGCGATCGGCACGTAATCGACGTTGTTGCGGGTGAGCTGCTGCACCGCCTCCTTGGGCGTCATCACCATCTCGGGCAGGTGTCCCGGCTCGAACTGCTTGCGCTGGAGCGTGCTGGTGCCGGCCTCGCGGTGGAAGGCGTGGAAATCGGCACAGAGGTCGCGCAGGCGCACGCCCTTGTAGCGGTTGGGCCGGCGCCGCACGAATTCGGGCATGGCCTCCTCGAGCGGCACGTTCTCGTCGTGCAGGCGCTTGAAGGCAACGAGGCCGGAGATCAGCGTGCCAGCCTTGGACGACTCGACGCCCGGCGTCAGCAGGAAGAGGAGCGAGTTGAGGTCGTTCTTCTCCGGCACGATGCGGTTTTCGCGAAGGTACTGCGCCACGATGGGCGCCGGCACGCCGTGCTCGGCATACGCGCCGGTGTGCCGGTTGAAGCCCGGCGTTAGCACCGTGAGCTTGTTGGGGTCGGTCATGGCGTAGTCGGGCGCCACGTGCGTGAAGCCGTGCCAGTCGGCCCCCGGCGTTAGCTCCCAGTATTTCGGATTGCTGGCGAGTTCGTCGGTGGAGAGGCTCTCCCACGGCACCTTGCCGTCGGGTCCCTTGACCGTGTCCGGCACGAAGGGGTCGAAGAACCAGCGCCGCAGGGGATCGCCCTCCTTCTCCTCGAACTCGCGGCGGATGGCGCGGACCTTCTTGCGCCACTCGATGCCGAGGCGGATCGTGTCGTCCCACAGGACGACGCCGGAGCGGCCCTTCATCATCTGCGCGCCGACGTCGAGGGAGGCGAACAGGGGGTAGAACGGCGAGGTCGAGGCGTGGACGAGGAAGGTCTCGTTGAAGCGCCGGTGCTCGATGCGCCGGGTCTGTCCCCGGATGTGGCTGTCCTTGGTGTGGATCTGCGAGGCCTGGGAGAAGCTCGCCAGTTGCTTGTGGGTCGACTGGGTGGCGATGATGCCCGGCGAGGTCTCGTCGAGCCCCTTGAGCCCCATGGCGAAGCGGCCGGCGAAGAGCGGGTGGAACTTCATGAAGCCCGCCCAGGCCTCGTCGAAGAGGATGTAGTCGCAGAGATGCCCGATCTTATCGAGGATCATCTGGGCGTTGTAGATCGTGCCGTCGTAGGTGCACTGCTCGACCACCGCGACGCGGAACGGGCGCTCGCGCCGCCAGGCCTCCGTGTCGGTGATCAGCGGGTTGTCGCGAATCTTCTGGCGGATGACGGTCTCGTCGAGGGCCTCGTGGTACATCGGCCCGATCAGCCCGTAGGCGTTGCGGTCGGTCTCCAGGAAGACGGGGATCGCGCCGCCGAGGAACAGCGCGCCGTGATGCGCGGCCTTGTGGTTGTTGCGGTCGAACAGCACGAGGTCGCCCTCCGCCACCAGGGCCGAGAGCACGATCTTGTTGGAGGCCGAGGTGCCGTTGAGGACGAAGTAGGTCTTCTCCGCCCCGAAGATGACGGCCGCCTCCTTCTGCGCCTTGAGCGCCGGGCCCTCGTGGACGAGGAGGTCGCCGAGATCGAGCACCGAGTTGTCGAGATCGTCGCGGAACACCGCCTCGCCCAGGTGCTCGACGAAGATCCGCCCGATCGGCGAGCGGTTGTAGAAGATGCCGCCGTTGTGGCCCGGGCAGGTCCAGAGCTGGTTGCCCTGCTCGGCATAGTCGACCAGCGCGCCGAAGAACGGCGTCTTCAGGGTCTCGGCGTACTGCTTCACGCGGCTCACCAGGCCGCGGGCGATGTAGTCCGGGGTCTCCTCGGCGAGGAAGATGTAGCCGTCGATGAAGTCCAGCACCTCGACGGGAATGTCCTCGAGGCGCTTGCGGCGGACCATGATGACGATGGGCATTTCCAGCCCGCGCTTGCGCATCAGGTTGATCAGCGCCGCCGCCTTGCCGTCGAGGCCGCGCTTGCCCCAGTCCACCACCATGCAGCCGATGGCCGAATCGGTCTGGACCGCGATGGCCGCGTCCTCGACGCGCCGGGCCCGCACCACCTCGAAGCCGAGCTTCTCCACGGAGCCGATGATCTGCTGGACGCGCACGCCCTCGAGATCGTCCGGGTCGAAGTTCGGCGCGCACATCAGGACGGTGAAGCGGCGAAAGAAGTCCATGCGGAAAAGGCTCCCAGGGGCGTTTGGCGCACCGTTCGCGACGGGACGTGACGCTTCGATGACGATCTTGCGGCAGTCGCGGTGTTTTCAGGCTCCGCGCGGCCCGACGGAGAGCCGGCTTACGATCAGGCGCGCCGTTTGACGAGCCCAAGGCGGCGGATCACGCCGTAGACCGCCAGCGCCGCGGCGCCGCAGATCGCCAGGGCGAGGAGCGAGCCGTTCTCGAATTCGCCGAGGAACAGCCCCTTGGTGTTCATGCCGAACACGCCGGTCACCAGGGTCGGGGGCAGGAACAGGGCGGTGAGGATCGACAGGGTGAAGAGCTGGCGATTGGTCTCGGCCGCCGTGCGCCCGGCGATCTCGTCCTGCAGCAGGCGCGAGCGCTCGGACAGGACCAGCCCCGCTCCAGCAGGCGCCCGCGCCCCGCGGCGTCGAACACCATCGCGAAGAGCAGGCACGGGAGGGCGGTGGTGTCGGTGAGAAGGCGCTGCATGCGGGCGGCCCTGTTGCCGGCAAACCGCCGACGGTCGCGGTGCTGGATCGCAAGTCTGGGCGACAGTGTCGTGACGGTTGCGGTTAACAGGCAGGGCAGCCCGACGGAGAGACGGCCACCCCTCTCGTCGTCCCGACGAAGCGTGGCAGGGGGATGTGCGCCTGCGCGGATGAACCGCTTCGGATGTGTCGCGGTGGATGCCTCCCCTTCGCAGGCGACAAGCGTCCCGGCATCGGGCTTGCTCCACCCCGTCGAAACGGTGGGGCGGCATGGTCGAGAAACTCATTCACGCGGGCGCGAGCCTCGCCCTGCTGCTGGCCGTCGCCGTGCTGTTCTCCACCAACAGGCGGGCGATATCGCCCCGGGTGGTGCTCTCGGCCCTGGCGCTGCAGGTGGCGCTGGGGGCCCTGGTGCTGTTCATTCCGGCGGGCCGGGTGGGCCTCGCCGCGGCGGCGTCCTTCGTCCAGACCGTGCTGAACTACGGCGACCGGGGCACCGCGTTCTTGTTCGGCGGCCTCGTCGAACCGCGGATGTTCGAACTGTTCGGGGGCAGCGGCTTCATCCTCGCCCTGCGCATCCTGCCGCAGATCCTCTACGTCTCGGCGCTGATCGCGGTGCTCTATCATTTCGGCGTGATGCAGGCGGCCGCGCGCGGCATCGGCGCGGTGCTGCAGCGAGTGATCGGCACCTCGCGGATCGAGACCTTCTCGGCGGTGATCACCATCGCCATCGGCCAGAGCGAGATCGCCATCGCGCTGCGTCCGTTCCTGGGGGCGCTGACCTCGGCCGAACTCTTCGCCGTGATGTCGAGCGGGGCCGCCTCCACGGCGGGCACGATTCTGGCCGGCTACGCGGCGCTCGGCGTGCCGATGGAGTATCTGCTGGCCGCCAGCGCCATGGCGGTGCCGGGCGGGCTCCTCTTCGCCAAGATCCTGGTGCCGACGACGGAGCCGAGCCGGGTCACCTCCACGCGGGTCACCTTCGGCGAGACGCGGGCGGTCAACGTGATCGAGGCGGCGGCCGACGGCACCCAGAAGGGGCTGGCCGTGGCGGTCTCGGTGGGGGCGATGCTGATCGCGTTCACGGGGCTGATCGCCCTGCTGAACGGCTTCATGGGCTGGGCCGGAGGCCTCGCGGGCTATCCTACCTTAAGCCTCGAGGGCATCCTCGGGACGGTGTTCGCGCCCCTGGCCTGGCTGATGGGCGTGCCCTGGGAGCAGGCCGGCCTCGTCGGCGGGGCGCTCGGTCAGAAGATCGCCTTCAACGAGTTCCTGGCCTACGCGCAGCTCTCGCCGGTCCTGAAGGGCGGCAGCCTCGATCCGCGCACGACCGCGATCCTGTGCTTCGCGCTCTGCGGCTTCGCCAACCTGACCTCGGTGGCGATCCAGCTCGCGAGTCTCGCCAGCCTCGCGCCGGAGCGCAGGGCGGAGATCGCCCGGTTCGGCCTGCGCGCGATCCTGGCCGGCACCCTGTCCAACCTGACGAGCGCGACGCTCGCCGGGTTGTTCATCGGAGCCTGACGGCTGTGCCGGCCGGGACGGGGACGCGGAGGCTCATGCGGCGGCGAGCTTCGCCGCCTTGACCTTCGCGGGGCCGGCCTTGGTGGCGGCCGTGAGCGGCAGTTCGATGTCGATGTCGAGGGTCGACATGTCCTGGCCGCGGTCGAGGCGGATCTGGACCTTGTCGCTGTTGACCTCGACGTGCTTGGCGATGACCGCGAGGATCTCCTCGCGCAGCACCATCACGAGATCGGAGCCGCCGACCCCCGCCCGTTCATGGGCGAGGATGAGCTGCAGGCGGTCGCGGGCGACCGGCGCCGAACCGCGCCGGTTGAACATGTTGAGGAGGCTCATGCTGCCCTCCGGGTGAAGAGTTTGTCGAGGAAGGACTTCTTGTCGGTGGGGACCGACATCGGGACCGCGTCGCCGTTGAGGCGGCGCACGGCGTCGGTGTAGGCGCGGGCCGGGGCACAGAGCGGGTTGTTCAGGGTCACCGGGCAACCGACATTGGAGGCGCGCAGGACCTCCATGCTCTCCGGGATGATCGCGAGCAGTGGGATCGAGAGGATCTCGAGCACGTCCTCGATCTTCAGCATGTCGCCGCGATCGGCCCGGGCAGGGTCGTAGCGGGTGAGGATGAGGTGCTTCTCCATCGTCTCGCCGCGCTCGGCCTTGAGCGTCTTGGAGTCGAGGAGCCCGATGATGCGGTCGGAGTCGCGCACCGAGGAGACCTCGGGGTTGGTCACCACCACGGCGACGTCGGCGTGGCGCATGGCCAGCGTGGCGCCGCGCTCGATGCCGGCCGGCGAGTCACAGATCACCCAGTCGAACTTCTCGCGCAGCTCGTCCATGACGCGGGCGACGCCCTCGTCGGTGAGCGCATCCTTGTCGCGGGTCTGCGAGGCGGGCAGCAGGTGGAGCTTCTCCAGCCGCTTGTCGCGGATGAGGGCCTGGTTGAGCTTGGCGTCGCCGTTGACCACGTTGATGAGATCGTAGACGACCCGCCGCTCGGCGCCCATCACGAGGTCGAGGTTGCGCAGGCCGACGTCGAAGTCGACCACCGCCACGCTCTTGCCGGCCTGCGCGAGCGCCGCGCCGAGGGCCGCCGTCGTCGTCGTCTTGCCGACGCCGCCCTTGCCTGATGTCACGACCAGAATTTTGGCCATATGAGCTGTCTCCTCAATCCAAGGATGCGAATTTGATGGCGCCGCCATCGAGCCAGATTTGCACGGCCTTGCCGCGCAGGTGGTTGCCCATCTCCTCGGCCGTGCGGACGAGGCGGTCGATGCCGAGAAGCTCGGGCTCGAACTTGCGGCAGCAGATGCGGGCGCGGGGATTGCGGGCGGCGCCGGCGATGGCCCGGCCGCGCAGCGCGCCGTAGACGTGGATGGAGCCGCCGGCGAGGATCTCCGCGCCGGAGGAGACCGACCCCATGACGGTGACGTCGCCGGTGGGGTGGACGATGGATTGCCCGGACCGGACCGAGCCCTCGATGGTGAGGGAGGTCGTGGCCGGCTCGGGCGGTGCCGGCGGCACCTCGGGCTCCGGCTCCGGCTGGGCCGGGATCTCGATCGTGTCCGAGGGGCGTCCCCGAACGAGGAGCGGCGGGCGCCCCGGTCCGAGGAGCGACACGTCCGTGCCCTCGATGCCGAGGATGCGGATCCGCCGGCTGCCGAGTTCGGCGAGCAGGCTGTCGAGGTCCGGCGCGGCGGGCGCCAGCCCCGCCACGTCGAGGATCAGGGCGCGCCCGTCGAACAGGGTCGGCGAGCGCTTGAGCGCCTCGTCCAGATCGGCGAACCAATCGGGAAGCGGTGTCTCCGGGGCCAGCACCAAGGACTTGAAGGCGCGGCCGCGAAGCTGAACGGGTCTGCGGGGAGGGCTTGTGTCAGTCACGGGCTCTCGCGATTCCTTACCAGACCATTGATGCCCGGTATGGTTACCGCTTCGTTAACAACCCGTGTTCAAAGGATTAAAGGCGCGCATTTTCCTCTGATCCGGTGATCCAGGGATGCGATGGCCCCGAAAACGAATTCGGCCCCGGAGGGGACGTGCGCGGCCTCGGGCCTGTCGCACGCCCCGTCCGGGGCCGTGTCCGTTCTCGAAAGGGTCGCCTGCGCGACGCCCGCCGTCACCGCGTGGTGGGCAGGAGCCAGTTCGGCAACCACATGGCGATGCCGGGCACGAGGCAGAGGATCAGGATCGCCACCGCCATCAGGATCACGAAGGGCAGCGTGCCCCAGATGATGTCCTTGAGCGGGATGTCGGGGGCGATGTTCTTGATGACGAAGATGTTGAGGCCCACCGGCGGGTGGATCAGGCCCATCTCCATGGTGATGGTCATCACGACGCCGAACCAGACGAGGTCGAACCCGGCGGCCTTGAGCGGCGGCAGGATGATCGGCGCCGTCATCAGGATGATCGAGACCGGCGGCAGGAAGAAGCCGAGCAGGATCACGAGGCCGAGGATCGTCACCAGCAGCACCCAGGGCGAGAGCTGCATCGCCACGATCGCGGCCGCCGCCGATTGCGAGATGTGCAGGTAGCTCATCACGTAGGCGTAGAGGAGCGACATGCCGATGATCAGCATCAGCATGGTCGATTCCCGCAGGGTCGCGGTGAGGATCGGGCTGACGTCGCGGGGGCGCCAGACACCGTAGATCACCGCGATCAGGCCGAGCGCCAGCAGGCCGCCGAGGCCCGCCGTCTCCGACGGGGTGGCGTAGCCGCCGTAGAGCGCCACCATCACGCCGGTGAGCAGGATCACGAAGGGCAGCACCCGCGGCAGCGTCGAGAAGCGCTGGCGCATGCTGTAGGTGTCCTCCGTGAGGATCGCCGAAGCGGTCCCGTTCCGCTCGTAGGCGACCTTCGCGGCGGCGTACTCGGCGCGGAAGCGGTAGACCGACCAGGCGGCGAACAGGCCGACGAGGAGCAGGCCCGGCCCGATGCCGGCGAGGAACAGGCGCCCCAGGGACTGCTCGGCCGCCACCGCGTAGAGGATCATGGTGATCGAGGGCGGCAGCAGGATGCCGAGCGTCCCGCCCGCCGCGATGATGCCGGCGGCGAAGCCCGGCGAGTAACCGCGCTTGCGCATCTCCGGGATGCCGGCCGAGCCGATGGCCGAGCAGGTGGCGGGCGAGGACCCCGCCATGGCGGCGAAGAGCGCGCAGGCGAACACGTTGGCGATGCCGAGGCCGCCGGGGATGCGATGCATCCAGGCGTGCATGGCCGAATAGAGGTCCTGGCCGGCCTTGGACCGCCCGATCGCCGCGCCCTTCAGGATGAAGAGCGGGATCGACAGCAGGGTGATCGAGGCCATTTCCTCGTAGACGTTCTGCGCCACCGTATCGAGGGAGGCGCCCGGCATGAAGAAGTACATGAAGGCGAGCGCCACGAAGCCCAGGGCGAAGGCGATGGGAATGCCGGCGAGCATCGCGCTCAGCGTGGCGCCCGCATAGAGGAAGCCGATGGCCGCGACGCTCATGGATGCCTCCGGGTGACCTTCGTGTCCGGTACGGTGTTGGCGAGGGGATCGCCGAGGGGCCGGGTGCCGTCCGGCGTCAGGCCAGGGCGCCCCTGGGTGTCGCGGTTGAGATCGGCGCCGAGGCCGATCTTCGGGTTCGCCCAGCCGGCCTTCTCGGCGCCGTAGAGGACCTCCTCAGCGATCTGCAGGGCGAACTGGACGCCGAGCAGGGTCATGCCGGCGGCCATGAGGACGTAAGGAATCCAGAGTGGCGGCCCCCAGCTCGACTGCGAGACCTGGCCGTCGACCCAGGCCTCGTGGAGCAGGGTCCAGCTCTTCCAGGCGAAGAACACCACGAAGACGAAGCTGATCACGTCCGCCATCAGCAGTCGGGCGCGGTTGACCCGCGCCGACAGCAGGCCGGTCAGCGCCTCGATGGCGACGTGGCCGCGCTTGGCCTGCACGGCGGCGGCCGAGAAGAAGGTGGCGCCGACGATGAGGAACACCGCCATCTCGTCCTGCCAGTCGGTGGGCTCGTGCAGGACGTAGCGAATGACGACGCTGTAGCTGAGCACGAGGCAGGCGCAGACCAGGGCGAGGCCGCCCAGCAGCATGATGACGTGATTGACGCCCTTCAGGGAGCGGTCGATGGTGCCGAGGAGCCCCGGAACCCGGGGCTCCGTTGCGGTGTGCGTCTCGGCGGCGGCGGATGCCGCGTCGAAGGCGTGGCTCACGAGACCTGCTCCGCCAGCTTGAGAAGTTCGGCGCAGCCGGCCGACTTTCCGGCGAAGTCCTTCCACGCCGTGTCCCGCGCGATGTCGCGCCACTGGCCCAGGGTCTTCTCGTCGAGGTTCTGCACCTTGGCACCGGCCTTGGCGAAGATCTCCTCGACCTTGGTGTCGTCCGCCTTGGCGCCGGCCTGCCCGAACGGCTCGAGCTCGGCGCCGATGGTCATGATCAGGTCCTGCTGGTCCTTGGGCAGCCGATCGAAGGCGAGCTTTGACATCATGAGCGGCTCCAGCATGAACCAGTAGGAGCGCTCACGGCCCGAGGTCAGGGCCTTGCCGAGTTCCTCCAGGCGGAACGAGATCAGACTGGTGGAGGAGGTGATGACCGCGTCGCAGGCCCCCGTCTGCATGGCGGCGTAGGACTCGCTCGACGGGATCGACAGGGTGGCCGCCCCGGCCTGCTTCATCATCAGGTCCATCTCGCGCGAGCCGCCCCGGACCTTCAGGCCCTTGGCGTCCGCCGGCGCGTAGAGGGGACGCTCGCGGCTGGCGACGCCGCCCGCCTGCCAGACCCAGGAGACGAGGATGATGCCCTTCGATTCCAGGATCTCGGTGAGCTTGCGGCCGACCGGCGCCTTCTTCCAGGCGATGGCCTGCTCGTAGGAGCTCACCAGCGCCGGCATCAGGCCGATATTCAGCTCCGGCACCTCGCCGCCGGCATAGGGCGAGGGATAGAGCGACAGGTCGAGGGCGCCCTTGCGCATGGCGGCGAACTGGGCGTTCGTCTTCATCAGGGACGAGCCGGGATAGACCTGCACCTCGAGGGCGCCCTTCGAGCGCTCGGCCAGCGCCAACGCGAACTTGCGGCACATGCGGTCGCGGAAATCGCCCTCGTCGATCGTGCCGCCGGGGAACTGGTGCGACAGCTTCAGGGTGGTGGCCGCCCGGGCGCGCGAGCCCAGGGACAGGATGGCGGGGGCGGCGAGGCCACCGGCGACGAGGGCACGGCGTGTCAGCATCATGGCGTGTCTCTCCCTGGGCCGGCGCCCGGCCGCTTCGTTTTGCGGCGCAGCATTTATACTGCGCCGCGACTTATTTATACATGAAACGACGTCTTGTATATTTTGTCAACGCGATCGAATAATGATGGACGCCTGATTTTTGCGAGTCGGCGGGATTAAAACGGGCCGGGACCTCAGCGCATGAACCAGTCGGGCCGCCTCCGGCAGACCATCGAGACCGAGATCGTGGATGGGCGCCTCGCCATCGGCGCCCGGCTGGACGAGATGGAGCTCGCCGAGCGCTTCGGGGTCTCGCGCACGCCGATCCGCGAGGCGCTGCTGCAGCTGGCGGTGACCGGCCTCGTGGAGATCAAGCCGCGGCGCGGCGCCATCGTCAGCGCGCCCGATCCGCAGCTCCTCATCGCGATGTTCGAGACGATGGCGGAGATCGAGGCCTCGTGCGGACGGCTGGCGGCGCGCCGCCTCGTGCCGGACGACGAGGCGGCCCTCAAGGCGGCCCTGGCCGCCTGCGCCGCCTCGGCGGCCGCCGGAGATCCGGAGACCTATTACGCGGAGAACTACATCTTCCACACGGTGATCTACCGGGCCTGCCGGAACGGCTTCCTGGAGGAGCAGGCGCGCCAGCTGCACCGCCGGCTCGCGCCCTTCCGGCGCCTTCAGCTGCGCGCCCGCAACCGTCTCGGCCAGTCGCTGGCCGAGCACGAGGCCATCGTCGCCGCCATCGTGTCCGGCGACGAGGTCGGCGCCTCCGAACGGCTGCGCGCCCATGTCATCGTCCAGGGCGACCGCTTCTCGGACCTCGTGGCCGGCCTGCGCTCGATCAATGCCGCGGCATGACGGTCCGGAGGGCGGGCCACCAAGGTCGTCACGAGCATTAGCAGCGCAACCTTTGATTGCATGCCGCCGGCGAGAAAGTCAATCTTAAGGGAGATCGACTAATCGAGAGAGGAACCTCTTCGACACGCGGTCCTCTCCATGCGCTTCTCCCTCAAGTCGACCTTGATCGGCCTTTTCGGCTTGCTGGCCATCATCACCGCCGCACAGGGTCTGCTGTCCCTGTCGAAGATGGATGCCATTGGCGACCGCATGACGGTGCTGTCCGACAACGCCCTTCCATCGGTCGACGCCGCCCATGCCATGAATGCCCTAGTGATGCGGATCCGGCTCTGGCAGTTCCGCTACGTCGTGGCGGACACCGCCGAGGAGCGCACCAACAGCGTCGCCCAGGCGGCGACGCTGGCCAAGGAGCTCGAGGCCCGGCGCGTCGCCTACAAGGCCCTGGTGAATTCCCCTGAGGAGAGCGCCCTCTACGACGAGGTCGGCGCCAAGCTTTCCCAGATGGGCCAGGACTGGACCCGGCTCCAGGCGATCGACCCGGCCCGGCGCGACGAGGTGCTGACCCTGTTCCGCGGCTCGATGAACGCCAACTACCTCGCCACCAGCGCCACCATGCGCAAGCTCGTGACCCTCAACGGCGAGGCCGGCGAGGCCGCCAAGACGGCGGCGCGCGGCGAGCACGCCAGCGCGGTGCGGACCACTCAGGTCATGCTCGGCCTCTCCGTCCTGATGGCGCTGGCCGCCATGGCCTACACGATCCGCGGCATCACCCGGCCGCTGGGCGCGATGACGGCGGCCATGCGCCGCGTGGCGGACGGCGACGCGGAGACCGAGATCCCGAGCGTCGGGCGCCAGGACGAGATCGGCGCCATGGCCGACACCCTGGAGACCTTCCGCGCCAACCTGCTGCGCAGCCGCGCCCTGGAGGAGGAGACCCGCCTCGCCCGCGCCGGCGCGGAGGCGCAGCGCAGGGCCGCGATGCGCGAGATGGCCGACGGGTTCGAGGGCGCCGTCGGCGGCATCCTCGGCCGGGTGACCGCGGCGGCGGGCCAGCTGCGCAGCACGGCCCAGAGCATGGCGACCACCGCATCCGAGACGGCGCAGCAGTCGAGCACCGTCGCGGCGGCGGCCGACCAGGCGGCCTCCAACGTCGGCATGGTGGCGGCGGCGGCCGAGGAACTCGGCGCCTCGGTCCAGGAGATCGGCCGGCAGGTCGACGGCTCGACCCAGCTCGCCCAGCGGGCGGTGGACGAGGCCGCCCAGACCGCGTCGCAGGTCCAGGAACTCAGCAGCGCGGCCGCGCGGATCGGCGACGTCGTCGCCATGATCGCCAGCATCGCCGGCCAGACCAACCTGCTGGCGCTCAACGCCACCATCGAGGCGGCCCGGGCCGGCGAGGCCGGGCGCGGCTTCGCCGTGGTCGCCGCCGAGGTGAAGGAACTCGCCAACCAGACCGCCCGCGCCACCGAGGAGATCAGCGGCCAGATCGGGCGCATCCAGGGCTCCACCGGTCAGGCCGTTACCGCGATCGAGAGCATCAGCGGGCGCATCCGCGAGATCAGCAACGTGGCGACGTCCATCGCGGCGGCCGTCGAGGAGCAGGGCGCGGCCACCCAGGAGATCGTCCGCAACGTCAGCGAGGCGGCCACCGGCACCGGCGAGGTCACGGCCAACATCACCGGCGTCGCCGGCGCGGCCGAGGAGACCGGTGCGGCCGCCTCCCAGGTTCTGGCCTCGGCCTCCGAGCTCTCGCGTGAATCCGAGCACCTCACCCAGGAACTGGCACGGTTCCTCGGCACCGTCCGCGCCGCCTGAACCGATGTCGTCGTCACCGTCCGGAAAAGCGAAAGTCTTCGCATATCCGTTTTACCGACGATGATTTGAATTGCCAAATCTCCCTCGCGGGTCGGATCGACCGGATCTCGCGAGGGAGGCATCCATGCTGACAACCGGACAAATTCCCGGTGCGGCTCTGGCCGCGTGTCCTGTCCTGCCCACGGCCACGCGCGCCGACACGGCCGCTCCGGCGGGACGCAGGACGTTCTTCTCGAGCCTGACAGCCAAGGGCGTCGACGATCGCAGGATCACGGTCCAGTCCGCGGGGGACAAGGGCGACGTCCTCGTGCTGTCCGGGCGCTGGGCGATGACCGGCCCCGGCGAGGGTGGGGCCCGGAAGACGTTCGAGGGCAACTGGGTCAACGGGATGGAGCGCGGCCCCGAGGGCTCGCGCACCGTGCTGCACACCTGGAACTCGCTCGACCCGCTGCGCGGCGCAGGACCAGGCCTTCCTCCCGGCCCGTCCGTCAGGCCGGGCTCGGCTGGGACCGAAGGCGGCTCAGGCCGCCGAGACCGGGGCCTCGCCGGTGGCGGTGCCGAAATTCTCGGCGATCACCGGAGTCCGGGCCCGGATATGGGCGCGCATGAGCAGGGCCAGCGCCTCGCCGTCGCGGGCCCGCAGCAGGGTGATCATCCGCTCGTGCTCGGTCACCGACTGGGCCCATTGCTCCGGGGTCTGGTGCACGGCGTAGCGCGAGCGCTGGATCCGGCCCGAGAGACTGTCGTAGATGCCCCCGAGCGTCGCATTGCGGCTCGCCCGCATGATGGCCTCGTGGATCTCGCGGTTGAGGGCGAAGTAGACCCCCTCCTCGCCCGCCCGCCAGGCGGCGACCATGGCCTCGTGGTCGCGCGAGATCCGGTCGATCTCGGCCTCGGTGATGATGCGGCAGGCGAGGTCCGCGGCGGTCGCCTCGAGGCCGGCGATGACCTCGATCATCTCCTCGATCTCGGATTGCGACAGGCTGGCGACCCGGGCGCCCCGGTTCGGCAGCAATTCCAGCAGGCCCTCGGTGGCGAGGATCTTGATCGCTTCGCGCAGGGGCGTGCGGGAGATGCCGAAGCGCTCGGTCAGCTCGCTTTCGTTGATCCGCGCACGCGGTTCGAGCTCACCGGAGCGGATGAGGTCGCGCATCCGGTCGACCACTTCGTCGTGCAGATAGCGCCGGTTGATGCCGAGGCCCGTCTCGATCTTGTTCATGGGTCCGCGACGTCTGCAGCAGGAAGGAAAAATACTCCCCTTTGGTAATCCCTCGACTGGGACCTGTCGAGAGAGGCCGGAACTATACCCCGGTTCTGCGCACAGGCCTCCGGCCAGATCCGCCCGATCGCCCAGATCCGCGCGAAGTCCTCAAGACGACGGATGAGGGCTACGCTCCGGTGCCGCCCGCGCGCCGGCGACAGCGGCCTCCGCTCGGAGCCGGCGGACATTCCGTCAGCGGATCTCCTCGTGCCAGGTCCGGCCGTCGCGCTCGATCAGCGCGATGGCGGCGGTGGGCCCCCAGCTGCCGGCCGCGTAGGGACGCGGCGGCTCGGGCCGGTCGGCCCAGGCCTTGAGCAGGGAATCGGCCCAGGCCCAGGCGACCTCGACCTCGTCGCGGCGCATGAACAGGGTGGCGTTGCCGCGCACCACGTCCATGAGCAGGCGCTCGTAGGCGTCGGGGTAGCGCTGCTTGAAGGTCTCCTCGAAGGAGATGTCGAGGTTGGTCGGGCGCAGGCGCATGCCGCCGGGCCCCGGGTCCTTGGTCATGACCTCGAGCTTGATGCCCTCCTCCGGCTGGAGCCGGATGACGAGGCGGTTGGGCTCGCGCCCGAAGGATTCGGCCGGGAAGATCGAGAACGGCGAGGCGCGGAACTGCACCACGATCTCGGAGAGCTTCTGGGGCAGGCGCTTGCCGGTACGCAGGTAGAACGGCACCCCGGCCCAGCGCCAGGACTGCACTTCGAGCTTCAGGGCGACGAAGGTCTCGGTCCGGCTGTCGACGTCGCCGCCGAGGTCGGTGCGGTAGCCGTCCACCGGCTTGCCGCCGACGGCGCCGGCCGCGTACTGGCCGCGCACCGTCACGGTCTGCACGTCGTGCGGCGTGATCGGCTTCAGGGCACGCAGGACCTTCAGCTTCTCGTCGCGCACCGAGTTGGCGTCCAGCGAGAGCGGGCTCTCCATCGCCATCAGGCAGAGGAGCTGCAGCATGTGGTTCTGCACCATGTCGCGCAGGGCGCCCGAGGTGTCGTAGTAGCCCGCACGCCCCTCGACCCCGACGGTCTCGCCCACGGTGATCTGGACGTGGTCGATGACGTCGGCCGTCCAGAGCCGCTCGAAGATCGTGTTGGCGAAGCGCAGGGCGAGGAGATTCTGGACCGTCTCCTTGCCGAGATAATGGTCGATGCGGAAGATCTGCTCCTCGGGAAAGACCGTGCCGACGGCGTCGTTGATGGCCCGGGCCGATTTCAGGTCCTTGCCGATGGGCTTCTCCAGCACGACGCGGGACTTCTCGCCGATCAGGCCGTGCTTCGACAGGTTCTGGCAGATCGAGCCGTAGAGGTCGGGCGAGGTGGCGAGATAGTAGGGCCGCACCTGGTCCGGGCGCTCCGCGAGCTTGGCGGCGAGATCCTCCCAGCCCTCGTCGCCGGCCCCGTCCACCGCGACGTAGTCGAGATGGTCGAGGAAGGCGGCGAGCCTGTCCTCGCTGATGTCGCCGGCCGGCACGAAGCGCTTGATCGCGTCACGGGCGCGCTCGCGGAAGGCCTCGGCGCTCATCTCCGAGCGCGAGGCGCCGATGATCCGGCTCGTGCCCGGGATCTGTCCGTCCTTGAAGCGGTAGTACAGGGCCGGCAGCAGCTTGCGCGTCGTCAGGTCGCCGGTGGCGCCGAAGACGACGCAGTCGAAGGAGGCGACGGGGATGATGGTGGCCAAGGGCGGCTCCCGTTCGGTTTGCAAGTCGGTCTGCCCGCGGTTGCGCGGCACGGGCCGGTCGCGAAGAATCGTCCCCGCTGTGTCGGCTTCCCCGAAGCGCTATGCAAGGCGTCCGCCACCGGCTCGGCGTGCGCGACGGCACCGCTCCCGGGCGGGGATCACGACCCGGCGAACCGCTTGAACGCCTCGGCATGGTCGGGATGCCAGCGTGACAGCGCGGGGCGGTTCTCGATGATGTCGCCGGCGGCCCAGGCGATGCGCTTCTCGTCCTGGGCCCGGGTGGTCTCGTTGTCGGGACACAGGATATAGAACTCGCCCCGCGCCAGCCCGGCCATCAGGAAATCCACCGTCTCGTCCGGGGTCCAGGCGCCGGCCGGCTTCTCGGCGACGCCGCGGGCCCGCGTGAGGCCGGTATAGACGAAGCCCGGAATCAGCAGGTGGGCGCTGACGCGGGCGCTCTCGCGTCCGCGCAGGTCGTGGGCCAGGGCCTCGGTCACGACCTTCACCCCCGCCTTCGAGACGTTGTAGGGCGTGTTGCCCGGCGGCGTGGTGATGCCCTGCTTCGAGCCCGTGACCACGATGGCGCCGGGCTGAGACCCCGCGATCATCGCCGGGGCGAAGGCCTGGATGCCGTTGATGACGCCCCAGAGGTTGGTGTCGAGGATGCGGTGCCAGGTCTCGGCATCGGAGAACAGCCGGCCTCCGGCCTCGATCCCGGCATTCAGCATGACCACGGCCGGCGCGCCCTCCGCGCAGGCCGCCGCGCTCAGGGCCGCGAAGGCCTCCGGCCGCGCCACGTCCGTGGCCATCGCGTGGACGGAGTCCGGGGTCCCGCTCCGCGCGACCTCGGCCTGCGCGGCCTCCAGCGCATCCCCGGGCAGGTCGGCGAGCCAGACCCGCATCCCGGCCGCCGCGAAGCGCCGGGCGGCCGCGAGGCCGATGCCGCTGGCCGCACCGGTGACGATGGCGGTCCGTCCCGCCTGGATTGCCGGATGGTTGGTCATGGCTGCTCCTGCTCTGCCGTTTCGCGGCGGGAGTTAGGGCGCGCGCCGGCGCCCGTCACGGCGCGACAGGAGATTGGTAACCCTCTGTGCGCATGGTCGGGGCGACATGCCATTCGAAAGGTTCGCGATGCTTTCGCGCCACAGGACCGTCGCCCTCCGCCCGCACCGCCTCCGCGCGGGCCTGCCCCCCCTGGCCCTGCTCCTGGCCCTGGGCGGAGCCGCGACGGCACAGGTCTCCGGCGCGCCGGACGCGCCCGCCTCCGCGAAACCGCCCAAGGTCGAGAGCCTCACCACCACCACCGCTCCGGCGACCCCCGCCGTGCAGGCGATCGCCCCGAGCGCGGCCGATGCAGGCCCCCTCCCCGCCGCCCCGGCCAAGAAGTCGCGCGAGTTGCCGCCGCTGGTGGTGGCCCGGGTCTCCGCCGATCCGGTGCCGACCTTGAGCCCCTCGACCTTCCTCGACACCCTGCGGATGGCCGACCGCTACCAGGCCATGGTGGATGCCGGGGGCTGGGCCGCCCTGCCGGCCGATCTCGTGGTCAAGCCCGGCGCCGGCCACCCATCCATCCCGGCCCTCCGCAAGCACCTCGCCCTCGTCGGGGACCTGGCTGCCGACACGCCGATGAGCGACCAGCTCGACGCCCCCCTGGTGGCCGCGGTGAAGGCGTTCCAGGCCCGGCACGGCCTGCCCGAGACCGGACTGATCGGGCGCCAGACGGTGGCGGCGCTCAACGTGCCGGCCGCCACCCGCCAGCGTCAGCTGGCGGCCTCGGCCGCCCGCCAGATCGGCTCGAACTTCGCCTATGGCGACCGCTACGTGGTGGTGAACATCCCCTCGGCCACGGTGGAGGCGGTGGACCACGGCGTGGTGGTGCGCCGCTACGTGGCGGTGGTCGGCAAGCCCGACAAGGCGACGCCGCGGATCGAGGCGCGCATCACCGACGTGAACCTCAACCCGACCTGGACCCTGCCGGTCTCCATCATCAAGAAGGAGATCATCCCCAAGATGCGCAAGGACCCCGGCTACCTCGCCCGGGAGCGCATCCGCATCCTCGGCCCCGGCGGGGTCGAGGTCGATCCCACCGCGATCGACTGGTCGAGCGAGAAGGCCGCCAACTACACCCTGCGGCAGGATTCCGGCCTGGAGAATTCCCTGGGCCAGGTGCGCATCGACATGCCGAACAAGCAGGCCGTCTACATGCACGACACGCCGTCGAAGTCGCTGTTCGCCCGCGAGGTGCGGTTCCACTCGCATGGCTGCGTGCGCGTCGCGCAGGTGAAGGAACTGGCCGGCTGGCTGCTCGAGGGCACGCCCGGCCCCAACGGCCCCGGCTCGACCTGGGGTCCGATCGAGATCGAGACCAGCATCGCCACCAACGAGCGCCTCGACATCAAGCTGCCCAAGCAGATCCCGGTGACCTTCGTGTATCTCACCGGCTACGCCACCCCGGACGGCCGCGCCCATTTTCGTGATGACATCTACGGCATCGACAGCCCGGCGGTGCCGATGCCGGACGTGGCGGCGACGGGCGCGATCGCGCCGCCGACCGTCCCGAAATCGGCCACCGTGCCCTCGACGGCCAAGGCGTCCACCTCCGGGTCCACCCGGGCTCCCGGCGACAAGCCGTTCCCCGACAAGGCGGTTCAGGCTGCGCCGGTCCCACCCAAGCCGGTGCCGAAGGTGGCCGCGGACAAGGCGGCTTTCCTCGGCACCGCCCCGGCGCAGAGCACCAGCAGGACAGCCGCGCCCAGGCGGGCGGGGGTCGGCGCCGCGAAGGCGGTCAGCGATCCGGTCCCGCCGCGATCGATCCCCAGCCGCGCGGAGCTTCCACCCACGGATTGAGCCCGCGCCGGCCGGCACCCGGCGGTTCGGACAGGGTTTCTCTCCGAGGCGGGCGGCCGCATGCCCCCGGTCCGCCCCCCCGGTGACCCATCGGCTCCCATCCGTTCGGACCCGCTCGCGGGAGCGACTCCCAGTTGACAAACCACGGCCTCACCTAAGATTGTTACGTTATAACATATCGAAGGAGTTCCGTTGATGCCGCGTTCCGACTCGCGCCTGCCCGTCACGGTCCTGTCCGGCTTCCTCGGCGCCGGCAAGACCACGTTGCTCAACCACGTTCTGAACAACCGCGAGCAGCGGCGCGTCGCCGTGATCGTCAACGACATGAGCGAGGTGAACATCGACGCGGATCTGGTGCGGGGCGGCGAGGCCAACCTGTCGCGGACCGACGAGCGCCTGGTGGAGATGACCAACGGCTGCATCTGCTGCACCCTGCGGGACGATCTCCTGGCCGAGGTGCGGACGCTCGCCGAGGCGGGCCGGTTCGACTACCTGCTGATCGAGGGGACCGGCATCGCCGAGCCGCTGCCCATCGCCGCGACCTTCTCGTTCCGCGATGCCGAGGGACGGGCCCTCGCCGACGTGGCACGCCTCGACACCATGGTGACCGTGGTGGACGCGGCGAACCTGCTCAAGGACTTTGGCTCGGCGGATTTTCTCAGCCATCGCGGGCAGAAAACGGGCGAGGGCGATACCCGGACCCTGGTCGATCTCCTGGTGGAGCAGATGGAGTTCGCCGACGTGGTGGTGATCAACAAGGCCGCGGACGTCTCTCCGGACCAGCTCGCCCTGGTGCGCTCCGTGGTGCGGGGCCTCAACGGCGATGCGCGGATCGTCGAGGCCTCCCACGGCCGCATCCCCCTGGCGACGGTCCTGGACACCGGACTCTTCGACGCGGATAAGGCCCAGGAACATCCGCTCTGGTTCAAGGAACTCTACGGCGCCGCGGAGCACGTCCCGGAAACCGAGGAATACGGGATCGGCACGTTCGTCTACCGGGCCCGGCGTCCGTTCGACCCGACCCGGTTCAACGCCTTCGTCGGCGCGACTTGGCCCGGGCTGATCCGCGCCAAGGGCCATTTCTGGCTCGCCTCGCGACCGGACTGGGTGGGCGAGTTCTCCCTGGCCGGAGCCGTGGCACGGGTCTCCGCCATGGGCTTCTGGTGGCAGGCCGTACCGCGCCCGCGCTGGCCGGACGCCCCGGAGTTCCGCGCGCGCCTCGACGCGGTCTGGAGCGAGACCTGGGGGGACCGGCGCCAGGAACTGGTCTTCATCGGGACGGGCCTGGACGAAGCGGCCATCCGGGCCGCCCTCGACGCCTGCCTGATCGACACGGGGCCGGACCGGGGCGCCTTCGATGCCGCCCCCTATCGCGGGCTGCCCGATCCGTTCCCGGTCTGGCGGCGGGGCGCCTGAGCGACGGCCCCCCTGTCCGGCCGCCCCCGATGGGGCGACCGGACAGGTCGGTGATCAGGAATCGAGACCGCCGTCCTCGTCGATGTCGACCAGGAACACGATGTCGGCATCCTCCTCGTCCTCGTCATCCGCCTCGTCGTCGTTCGAGGCCTCGGCGTGGCGGGCATCCGGCTCGTAGGGCTCGTCCTCCTCGGAATCGTCCTCCGCGAGGGCGTCCTCGAAGATCTCGATCTCCTCTTCGGTGGCAGCCCGGACCTTGAGCGGAGAGGTGCCGTTCCACAGCACCTTGCCGTCGCTCTTCATGGTCTGGATGTCGTCCTTGAAGCCATCGCAGGTGAAGAGGTCGTTGGCGACCTCCTCGGAGCCGTTGATGACCGCGATGGCCACGCCATCGATCTCGAGTGTGAACATCGCGAATCCTTGTTGTCTGCGGCCTCGGGGCCGCCGTCCGTGTAGGGGCGAACGGAGCGCAGGCCAAGGCCCGGGACGGAGTGGGTCGGTTCGCGGGAGCTGGTCGGCCCTCAGGCTCCGCCGCTCGCCCGGGCGATCGCCCGCTTGACCACGCCCTGCACGTCGGGATTCGACAGGAACAGGTCGTGGTTGATGAGGCCGCCGCCGTAATCGGAGGCGTCGGCCACGCGCACGCCGAGGGCCTCCAGGCGCTCGCGGTCCGCGGCGCCGGCCCGCACGATGCCGCCCGCAATGGCGCCGGAGAGCTCGAGGGCGCGGTCGTTCGTCGACGAGATCACCGTGATCTTGTGCACGTCCGGCCCCATGCGCTCCACCGCGCTGGTGAAGAGGTCGATGTCGATGTCGGGCGCGGCGAGGACCACCGCGCCGATGCGCGCCATGGCGGCCTCGCCGGCCTCGGCCCGCAGCATGCGCAGGGTCTCGAGCGTCAGCAGGGTGCCCATGGAATGGGCGACGATGTTGATGCGCCCGCCCGAGGGCGAGTTCGCCAGGGCCTTCAGCAGGTCCTCGAAGCCGTCGCGCGACCACAGGGCGCTCTCGCGGTCGTAGCCGTAATCGAAGGTGGCGGCGGCCGAGGGCCAGGTGAACAGAGCCGAGGCGCCACGGAAGCGGATGCCGTCGGAGAGCTTGGCCGCGCTCAGGGCCGCCGACTGGAAGCTCTCGCGGTAGCCGTGGACGTAGATCAGCACGTCGCGTCCCAGGGCCGCCTGGGCGAAGGCGCCGGCCGCGCCCGGGCCGGTCTCGACCTGCGGCACCGCCGTCACGGCCCAGTCGCCCGTCACCACGGAGGAGACCTTGCCGATCAGCGAGCGGTCGGGCGCCGACAGGCGGACCTCGGCGAAGCTGAGGCCGCGGCCACGCTCGGAGGTGAAGTAGGGGCTCTTCGGCGGCATGCCGACGGGCTTGCGCGTGGTGGCCACGAGCAGGACCGGGCTGACGTCGAGGGCCGATTGGCGCTCCGGCGCGCCGCCGCCCACCGCGTCGGTGACGAGGCCGTCGGCGACGCAGCCGGCCAGCCCAGGCGTCAGGCCGGCCACCCCCGAGAGGGCGGCGAAGCGCAGCAGCGCGCGACGGGTGGGAGGCAGAGGTCGGGTCATGGCTCGGTTCTTGGGTCGGATCATGTCGTGCAAGGCGGCCCTGAACGTGACGGCCCCGGGACGGGCGCAGCGCGTCAGTACCCTGTCGATCAGGATCGTGACCATGGCGGGGCGGAAGCGTGACCGTGGCGATGTGGATTGCGGGCAGAGGCGCCTCTGTGGCCCCTGGCCCACAGGCCGGGGGCCCCCGGATCACGCCGGTTTGCAGGGGGGAGCGCCGCCGTGCGGGCTCGTCCCCCTCGACGAAACCCGGCCGGACCGGCAAAGAAGGCAACCATGGCCGCCTCCCCCGCTCCCGCCCTCGACATCGATGCCCTGCGCGAGCGGCTGCTCGCCGGAGACCGCGCCGCGCTGGCGCGGGCGATCACGCTGGCCGAATCGAAGCGGCCCGATCATCGGGCGGCGGCGCGGGGGCTCATCGACGCGGTGCTGCCCCACACCGGCACGGCGATCCGCGTCGGCATCACCGGCGTGCCCGGCGTCGGCAAGTCGACCACCATCGACGCGCTCGGCGCCAACCTGACGGCGGCCGGTCACAAGGTGGCGGTGCTGGCGGTCGACCCCTCCTCCACCCGCACCGGCGGCTCGATCCTCGGCGACAAGACCCGGATGGCGCGCCTCGCCCTCGACCCCAACGCCTTCATCCGCCCCTCGCCCTCCTCCGGCACCCTCGGCGGCGTCGCGGCCAAGACCCGCGAGACCATGCTGCTCTGCGAGGCGGCGGGCTTCGACGTCATCCTCGTCGAGACCGTCGGCGTCGGCCAATCCGAGACGGCGGTGGCGGACCTGACCGACTTCTTCCTCGTGCTGATGCTGCCGGGGGCCGGCGACGAGCTCCAGGGCATCAAGAAGGGCATCCTCGAACTCGCCGACATGATCGCGGTGAACAAGGCCGACGACGGCGAGGGCGAGCGCCGGGCCAGCGCGGCCGCTTCGGAATACCGCGCCGCCCTGCACATCCTCTCGGCGCCGAGTTCGACCTGGACGCCGCCGGTGGTCACGATCTCGGGCCTGAACAACAAGGGCCTCGACGGCCTGTGGGAGCGAATCGTCGATCACCGCAACAAGCTCACCGTCACGGGCGAGATCGCCACGAAGCGCCGGGCCCAGGACGTGAAGTGGATGTGGGCCCTCGTGCACGAGCGCCTGCACCAGCGCCTCGTCGGCTCGGCCGACGTGCGCCGCCAGACGGCCGAGGCCGAGGGCGCGGTCGGCCGCGGGGAATCCTCGCCCGCCGCCGGGGCGGAGGCCATCGCCACCTTGATCGGCCTCTGACCGCGTGGCGGGGCCGCTGCTGATCACCGGCTTCGGTCCGTTTCCCGGCGTGCCGCGCAATCCGAGCGCGGCCCTGGCCCGGCGCATCGGGGCCCTCGCAGGCCCGAAGCTCGGCGGCAGGCCGGTGCGGGTGCTGATCCTGCGCACCACCTACGCGGCGATTCCCGAGATGCTGGAGCCGGCCCTGGCGGAGGCGCCGGCCGCGATCCTGATGCTCGGCGTGGCGACCCGCGCCGGGCGGGTCCGGGTCGAGGTCCAGGGCCGCAACCGCACGAGCCGGCTCTTCCCCGATGCCGCCGGCCGGATCGCGTCGCGGCTGACCCTCGAGCCGGACGGGCCGCCCGCGCGCCGCACTCCCGCGGCGACCTCCGCGCTCGCGACGCTGCGCAGAGCGGGAATCACCGCGATCCCCTCGCGGGATGCCGGACGCTATCTCTGCAACGCCAGCTATTTCCGCGCCCTGCGCACCGGCTCCCCGGCTCTGTTCGTGCACATCCCGCTTCCGCCCCGAACCCGGCGGCCCGCGACGGCGCCCGCGCGACCCAAGCGCCAGACGCCCGAGGAGCACCTCGCCCGGGCCTGCACGGAGGTTGCGCGCCGGCTCGTGCTGCGCGGCCGGACCGGCGGCTGAGCCGCAGCGCGGCCCGGTCCTTTGCCGGCACCGGAAGAATTTCACCCCCGGCATGGGTCCCCTTCGCGCCGTCGGGCGTTCTGTGCAGGTCGGATGCGGGCGTCCCCGACCCCGGACGGACGACCCGCATCATCCGCGTTCAGGAGAGAGACCATGGTCGATACGGATCGCATCGTCGGCGCCGCCAAGGAATTCGGCGGCAAGGTTCAGGGCGCTGCAGGAGACCTCGCCGGCTCTTCCCGCACGTCGGCCGAGGGCCGCTACCGCGAGGCCGAGGGTCGCGCGCAGGACATCTACGGGCAGGCCAAGGACACCCTGCGCGATGTCGCCGACAATGTTTCCGATTACGCCGAGGACGCCTACGAGCGGGGCGGCAGCTACCTGCGCGACGGCGGCCGGGTGGTCGGCCACCGCGTCGAGGAGAACCCGTTCATCGCCCTCGTGATCGCCGGCGCCGTCGGCTACGGCCTCGCCCTGCTGCTGCACGGCCGCCGCTGAGTCGACCGGCTGCCCCCCGCCGCAATCGGCGCGAGGGGGCAGCCCGCGCGGGATCGCGCTACTGCGCGGTCCAGCCGCCATCCATGGCCATATTGGCGCCGGTGATCTGGCTCGCCGCGTCCGAGGCCAGGAACACCGCCAGCGCCGCCACCTGATCGATGGTGACGAATTCCTTCGTGGGCTGCGCCTTGAGCAGCACCTCGTTGATGACCTCGTCCTCGGTCATCCCCCGGGCCTTCATGGTGTCGGGGATCTGGCTCTCGACCAACGGCGTCCAGACGTAGCCCGGCGAGATGCAGTTCACCGTGATGCCGTGCGTCGCGAGTTCCAGGGCCGCGGCCTTGGACAGGCCGACGAGGCCGTGCTTGGCCGCCACGTAGGCCGACTTGAAGGGCGAGGCCACCATCGAGTGCGCCGAGGCCGTGTTGATGATGCGCCCCCAGCCGCGCCGCTTCATGCCGGGGATCGCCACCCGCATGGTGTAGAAGGCCGAGGACAGGTTCAGGCCGATGATCTGCTCCCACTTCTCCGGCGGGAAGTCCTCGATCGGCGAGACGAATTGAACGCCGGCATTGTTCACCAGCACGTCGACGGAACCGTAGGTCTCCTCCGCGAGACGGATCAGCCCCTCGATCTCGCCGGGCTTGGTCAGGTCGGCCGGCGAGTGGCTGGCCTTCACGCCGTATTCGGCTTCGATCCCGGCCCGCGTCGCCTCGATCTCCTCGGGCTTGCCGAAGCCGTTGAGGACGATGTTGGCCCCCTCCTTGGCAAAAGCGAGCGCACAGGCGAGCCCGATGCCGCTGGTGGAGCCCGTGACGACGGCGGTCTTGGATGTCAGGATCATGGAAGCCTCCTCGAGGTCTGGGCGATCAGGCCGGGATCATCGTCCAGCATGCGCCCTCGGGGCAATGGAAAGGCGTCGCCCATCGCCGACCGCCCATGATGGGCCGGGCGTTCGACCCGCCCCGATCGCCCGATCGTGCAGCACCTGTCCGAGGCCGACGCGCCCCGCCCGCGCCGCGGGCTCCCGGATACGAAGGCCGCCACCATGACCGAAGGTCAAGGTTCCCGCCATCCGCCGTCCCTGACGAAGCCCGCGCGATGTCAGGGCGGGGCGTTCGGGAGGCGGGATGGTTGACAGGCGGGTCTCCTTCGCCAACACCCCCCGCCCAGTCGCGGCTTTTTCCGCACGCCCTCCGCCGCGATCGTCCCTGACCCGGCCGCCCCGCGCGCGATGGCGACGAACAAGGATCCCTGACCCATGTCGGTGACGCGCTCCTATCTCGATTTCGAGAAGCCGGTGGCCGAGCTCGAATCCAAGCTCGAGGAGCTGAAGACCATGGCCGCCCGCGACGGCGCGGTCTCGATCAGCGAGGAGGTCGGGCGCCTGGAGGCCAAGGCCGCCGCCGCCCTGTCGGACATCTATGCCGGCCTGACGCCGTGGCAGAAGACCCAGGTCGCCCGGCATCCGCAGCGTCCGCACTTCATCGACTATTGCGCCGGCCTGATCACCGATTTCACCCCCCTGGCCGGCGACCGCGCCTTCGGCGAGGACCAGGCCATCGTCGGCGGCTTCGGGCGCTTCCGCGGCCGGCCGGTCTGCGTCCTGGGCCAGGAGAAAGGGTCCACCACGGAGACCCGCCTGCGGCACAATTTCGGGATGGCCAAGCCCGAGGGCTACCGCAAGGCCGTGCGCCTGATGAAGCTCGCCGACCGCTTCGGCCTGCCGGTGCTCGCCTTCGTCGACACCGCCGGCGCCTTCCCGGGCATCGAGGCCGAGGAGCGCGGGCAGGCCGAGGCCATCGCCCGCTCGACGGAGGCCTGCCTCGCCCTCGGCGTGCCGAACGTCGCCGTGGTCATCGGCGAGGGCGGCTCGGGCGGCGCCATCGCGCTCGCCACCGCCAACCGGGTCCTGATGCTGGAGCACGCCATCTACGGCGTGATCTCGCCGGAGGGCGCGGCCTCGATCCTCTGGCGCGACCAGGGCCGGGCCGCGGACGCGGCGACCGCCATGAAGATCACCGCCCAGGACCTGCTGCGCCTCGGCATCATCGACGGCATCGTGCCCGAAGCCACCGGTGGCGCCCATCGCGGGCGCGAGGCCGCCATCGCGGCGACGGGCGCCGCGATCGAGGCGGCCCTGATCGAGTTCCAGGGCCTGGGACCCGACGAGATTCGGGACCGGCGCGCCGCGAAGTTCCTGGACATCGGCCGCAAGCTCTGAAACCGCGACACTCCGTCGCGGATAGCCGCTGGAACCAACGGGCATCAGGCCCGTCGGCTCCTGCCAAGGTTTCGCCACACCTCGCCCGAAGGCGTCGCGGGTGAAAGACCTGCCAAATCAATCCTCTCCCCACCGGCGCATCGGACGCGGCACCGATTGCGGCGAGATCGGGTCGGCGGTCCGCCGATCTCCGCAATCCACACCCCGCCCGGGCCGCCGGCTCCGTCGCCTTGCGGTAACAACCGGGTAAGTTTAACGACGCTAAGGGGTTGGGGAGTGGCATTCCAGGGCGCGAGCCCGGGATTGCATGACTGAGGATAGGTTTCCCCATGGCTATGCGCCCGCTCGTGGCCGCCGGTTTCGCTCTGCTCGCCCTGTCGCTCGGCGCCTGCCAGGACGGTTCGACGGGCGGTGGCGTCCCCCTGCGCGCCCTGGCCCCGGTGCCCCCGAAGACCCTGGCGCTGATGGCCCAGAAGGGCATGTCGCAGAGCGACCCCATCCTGATCCGCGCCTACAAGCGGGAAGCCGAGATGGAGGTGTGGAAGCGCGGCACCAACGGCCAGTACGCCCTCCTGAAGACCTTCCCGATCTGCCGCTGGTCGGGCCAGCTCGGTCCGAAGACCAAGCAGGGCGACCGCCAGGCGCCGGAGGGCTTCTACACCGTCACGCCGGGTCAGATGAACCCGAACTCGTCCTACTACCTCTCCTTCGACACTGGGTATCCGAACGCCTACGACCGGGCGAACGGGCGCACCGGCAACTACATCATGGTGCACGGCACCTGCTCGTCGTCGGGCTGCTTTGCCATGACGGACGAGTCGATGGGCGAGATCTACGCCCTGGCGCGCGATTCCTTCGCGGGCGGCCAGCGCGCGTTCCAGTTCCAGTCCTATCCGTTCCGGATGACGGCGGCCAACGTCGCCAAGTTCCGCAACGACCCGAACGCCCCGTTCTGGAAGAACCTCAAGGAGGGTTCGGATTATTTCGAGGCCCTGCGCGAGGAGCCGCGCGTCGGCCTGTGCGGAACGAAGTACGTCTTCGGCGGCGCCGACGCGGCGGCGGGTTCCTGCACGCCGAAGGTCGAGCCCCTGGTGGCGGAGAAGCGCGAGCGCGACAACCGCGAGATCGCCGAGCTGATCGCCAAGGGCACGCCGGCGACCCGCCTCGTCTACGACGACGGCAGCCAGAACCCGGTGTTCCGCGGCCAGCAGCCGCCCGCCAGCACCCTGACCTTCGCGAGCCTCGGCAAGACCGCGCCCGAGCCGGAGCTGCCCTTCGATCCGAAGGATTACGCCCAGCACCGGCTCGGCGACGTCAGCCGCCCCGAGAGCCTGGCCGCCGGCGAGCGCGAGATCGAGGTCGATGCCAAGGGCCGCCCGGTGATGATGGCCGCCGCCGCTCCGATCCCCACCAAGGCCGCCGCCGCGAACCTCGCCCGCAAGGGCGCCGGCCCGGCGCCCAAACCCGAACCGGTGGTGGCCGAGCCGGCGGTCCAGCCGGCCAAGCCCGCCCGCGTCATGGTGGCCGACGCCGAGGGCGATCCGGCCGCCTACAAGAAGGTGCTCGGCAACCTGTTCAGCAACGGCGCCCCCGCGACCCCGGCCACCGACGCCGCCACGGTCCCGGTCGTGGCAGCGGTCGCGGCCGAGCCGGAGCCCGTCGCGGCCAAACCCACCATCTCGGCCAAGCCCGCCGCGAAGCATGTCCTGGCCAAGACGCTCCATGCGGCCGCGGCGCCGGCCAAGACCGGTAAGGCCGACGAGGAGAAGGCCGGCCGGCCGGTCCAGAAGGCGGCCGCGGCCGCCTCGCCGAAGACCACCGGCTCCACCACACCCAAGAACTGACGGCCGGGTCCGGCTCAGCGCGTGCCGAGCAGCATCACGCCGAAGCCGAGGAAGATCCCGCCGGTGATCCGGTCGAAGGCGCGCCGGAGCGCCGGGCGGGTCAGGGAAGCGGCGAGCCGACGGCCGCCGAGGGCGTAGACCGCGTACCAGAACAGTTCCGCCCCCGCGAAGGTGACGACCAGGATCGCGAATTGCGGGGTCTGCGGCCGCGTCGGCTCGACGAATTGCGGCAGGAAGGCGCTGGCGAACAGGAGGAGCTTCGGGTTGCTCAGGCCGATCAGCAGCCCGTCGCGATAGAGCCGCGCCAGTCCGAGGGGTGCCGGCGCCCCCTCCGCGCCGGGCATGCCCAGCGCCCCGTCCTGCCCGCGCCAGGCCCGGATGCCGAGGACGACGAGGTAGGCGACACCGGCATAGCGCAGCCCGTCGAACAGGATGGGCGAAGCCAGGAGGACGGCGCTCAGGCCGGCCGCGGAGGCAACCAGCACCAGGATCACCGCGCTCAGGCAGCCGGCCATGGCCGCGAGGCTGCGACGCCAACCGACACGGACGCTGCGCGCCAGGATGTGCAGCATGTTGGGGCCGGGCGTGCCGGACAGGAGGAAGACGGCGCTGAGGAACAGCCACCAGGTCTGGAAGGTCACGGGGCAGGCACTCCTGGCGCGTCGCGCGCGACGGCACAGATCCCCTTAGCAGAGGGTCGCCGCTGGCAGCGCCCGGCCCGGACGCGGGCCAGCCCGGCGCCCAACGAAAAAGGGCCCCGCGAGGGACCCTTCTCCAGACCGGTCAGATCGGGCGACCGATCACATCCGGTGCATCATCCGGCGATCCATACGACGGTGCATCATGCGGCGCTCCATGTGACGGCGCATCATCCGGCGCTCCATGCGACGGTGCATCATGCGACGCTCCATCCGGCGCTCCATGCGCATCTGCACGGTGGACACGGTCTCAGGGGCGGTCACGCCCATGGGAGCGCCCGGAGCGGCCGAGGCGGAGGTGGCGAGGCTGGCACCGCCGAGCGAGGCGAGCACGGCGAAGGCTAGGGTCAGTTTCCTCACGTGAAGACTCCCATTCTCTTAAATCCGAGCGCGGCACCCGGTTGGTTCTCTCGCACCGGCGGCCGAGAAACGCGTGTCGCGCACCGGAGTGAGCGGCGAGCCCCGTTCCGGCCCGCCGCAGATAACACCCGAGTCAGAGATTCGTTTCCTCGAAAGCCCGCACCCACTCAGCACAAATTCCCGAGCGGACGATGTCGTCGAGGGTAAATTCCACCACCGGGATCGGCATCATCCGGCTCTTGATCAGGTGGATCACGGTGCGCAGGCCCGAGGTCTCGCGCAGGTCGGTCTGGGAGACGTCGCCGTTGATGATCACCTGGCAATCGTCGCCGATGCGGGTGAGGAACATCTTGATCTCGGCGGTGGTGGTGTTCTGCGCCTCGTCGAGGATCACGAGGCAGTTCTTGAAGGTGCGCCCGCGCATCACCTCGAAGGGCACGACCTCGATGTCGCCGGTCTTCACCGCGATCTCGAAGGCGGCCTCGCCCATGCGCTCCTTCATGGTCTCGGTCAGCGGCGCGACCCAGGGGGCGATCTTCTCTTCGAGCGTTCCGGGGAAGAAGCCGAGGGAGCGGCCCGAGGGCACGTTCGGCCGGGTGATGATCACCTTGGCGATGCGGCGCTGGCGGAGCTGGTCGGCGGCGCGGGTGCCCGCGATGAAGGTCTTGCCGGTGCCGGCCGGGCCGAGCACGATGACCTGCTTGTGAAGGGCGAGGGCGTCGAGATACTGCGCCTGCCGGTCGGTGAGGGGCTGGATCGGACTTAAGTTACGTTCTTCGTCGAAGCGGGTTTTGTGCAGCCGGACCGGACGGTCCTCAACGAGTTCAAGTCGTGCGCGACGTCTCTTCATCGATCAACACTCCAACCGGACTTGCCAACCTGGATTTAATCTGAGCCTGACTTGCTGAACTGGCTTCGCATCATTCCTTGACCGTTCCCGTTTCGGCGATCCTTTCCACCTCGCCCGCTTCACAGCCAATCCGGAGACCGCCCTCAAGTTCCGGGCGGCTCCATCAAGCCTGTGGATTTCCGATGCGGCTCCCATGACCGCAGGACTTCGCGTTGCACGCACCATGCCGCGGCGGGCGCGACAGGGGCGTGACAGCAACTATTCTTGCGAATGATGTACAAAGTCTGCGCTGATGCTGCACTGCGGGAGCAAATCGGCCGCCGCGGCCGATTGCCTGGTCCTGTGTCCGAAAAGACGCAGTCCGCATCGGCGCGACGCCCTCCGCAGCCCCCGGCGTCCCGCGATCAGGCCGCCTGGATGAAGCTGTCGAGGACCATCTTCCGGCCGGCCTTGTCGAAATCAACGGTCAGCTTGTTGCCGTCCACACCCGCGACCGTTCCGGGGCCGAACTTGGTGTGGAACACCCGCATGTCGACGCTGAAGGCCGAGGGCGCGCCGGTGGACTTGGCGATGAGCTCGCCCTCGATCTGGCGCGGGCCGCCGCGGCCGGCCGCCGGGCGGTTGCCCACCCCGTAGCCGTTGGCGTTGCCCGATTGCGCCGTGTTGGCCTGGGCCCGCTGCCAGCCCGGCGTGCCGTAGGAGGAGCCGAAGGGCGTCGGATTGCGGTCGAAGCGCGAGGCTCCGGCCGAGAAGTGGGCGGGGGCGTCGAGCACGTCGACGCTGTCCTCGGGCAGCTCGTCGATGAAGCGGCTCGGCACCGTGGAGGACCACAGGCCGTGGATGCGCCGGTTGACGGCGAAGGACAGCTTGGCGCGCTTGCGGGCGCGGGTCAGGCCCACATGGGCGAGGCGGCGCTCCTCCTCCAGGCCGGCGCGGCCGCTCTCGTCCAGCGCCCGCTGGTTGGGGAACAGCCCGTCCTCCCAGCCCGGCAGGAAGACGGTGTCGAATTCCAGGCCCTTGGCGGCGTGGAGGGTCATCAGCGAGACCCGATCGGCGCCCTCCTGCTCGCTGGCCTCCATGACGAGGGAGACGTGCTCGAGGAAGGCGGCGAGATCCGGGAATTCCTCCATGGAGCGCACGAACTCCTTGAGGTTCTCCAGGCGCCCGGCGGCGTCGGCCGATTTCTCCTTCTGCCACATCTCGGTGTAGCCGGATTCCTCCAGGATGGTCTGCGCCACCTCGGAATGGGGCTGCGTGCCGACGAGGCGCGACCACCGCGAAAAGCTCTCGACCAGGGCCCGGACGCCGGAGCGGGCGCGGGGCTTCAGCTCGTCGGTCTCCACGACCAGGCGGGCGGCCTGGAGCAGGGGCACCCGCTCGGCCCTTGCATAGGCGTGCAGCGCCTGCAGGGTGGCGTCGCCGAGGCCTCGCTTGGGCGTATTGAAGATGCGCTCGAAGGCGAGGTCGTCGGAGGGGTTGGCGGTGACGCGCAGATAGGCGAGCGCGTCGCGGATCTCCGCCCGCTCGTAGAAGCGCGGGCCGCCGATGACCCGGTAGGGCAGGCCGAGCTGGACGAAGCGGTCCTCAATCTCGCGCATCTGCGCCGAGATCCGCACCAGCACGGCGATCTCGGAGAGCGGGTGCTGCTTGGCCTGCAGGCTCTCGATCGCCTCCGCGACCTGGCGCGCCTCCTCCTCCGAATCCCAGGCGCCCGACACGGTCACCTTCTCGCCGGCCACGTCCTCGGTGCGCAGGGTCTTGCCGAGGCGGCCCTCGTTCTTGGCGATGAGGCCGGAGGCGGCGGCGAGGATATGGCCGGTGGAGCGGTAGTTGCGCTCCAAGCGGACCACCACGGCGCCGGGGAAATCGTGCTCGAAGCGCAGGATGTTGTCGACCTCGGCGCCGCGCCAGCCATAGATCGACTGGTCGTCGTCGCCCACGCAGGCCACGTTGCGGTGGCCCTGCGCCAGCAGGCGCAGCCAGAGGTACTGGGCGACGTTGGTGTCCTGGTACTCGTCCACGAGGATGTAGCGGAAGCGCTGCTGGTAGTTCTCCAGCACGTCCGGGTTCTCGCGCCAGAGCTTGAGGCAGAGCAGCAGCAGGTCGCCGAAATCGGCGGCGTTCAGCGTCAGGAGCCGGGCCTGGTAGGCGGAATAGAGCGCGCCGCCCTTGCCGAAGGCGAAGGCCTGGGCTTCCCCCGGCGGCACCTGCTCGGGCGTCAGGCCGCGGTTCTTCCAGCCGTCGATGGCCGAGGACAGGGCCCGGGCCGGCCAGCGCTTCTCGTCGATGTTCTGGTCGACGATGACCTGCTTCATCAAGCGGAGTTGGTCGTCCATGCCCAGGATCGTGAAATCGGAGCGCAGGCCCACCAGCTCGGCATGCCGGCGCAGGATCTTGGTGCCGATGGAATGGAAGGTGCCGAGCCAGGGCATGCCCTCGCCGGCCGGCCCGATGAGCCCGCCGATGCGGTGCTTCATCTCGCGGGCGGCCTTGTTGGTGAAGGTCACCGAGAGGATGTCGAAGGGCCGCGCCTTGCCGGTGGCGATGAGGTGGGCGATTCGCGTCGTCAGCACCCGGGTCTTGCCGGTGCCGGCCCCGGCCAGGACGAGCACCGGCCCGTCCGTCGCCTCGACGGCGCGGCGCTGCTCGTCGTTCAGCCCCTCCAGGTAGGGACTGCCCTGCGGCCGCAGGTAGGCCATGGCACGGGCGGCGATGGAGGTCGGGGCGGCGTCGGAGGCGGATGCGCCGGCCGCGTCGAAGCGTTGGGTCATCGCGCATCCCTGGACCAAAACGCGAACGGCGTCGAGAGTCGCGCGTGTTACGAGGCAGGCCCGGCCCCCTCTCGGATGATTTCAGAGGTTTCGTTTCGGAAGCACCGCGTCTCTCGGAGGGGCTCGGATCGACGATCAAATTCATCCGAAAATCGGATGAGGAATTGCCGAGAGCCATGCCCCGGACTATAGCTCGATCGGACGGGCGAGGCGCGGCGATGGGCAAGCTCTATCAGTCGGGCAGCGTCATCCTTCGGGTCTATGCCAACGATCATCTGCCGCCGCATTTCCACATTCTGACACCGGATCACGAGGCTCTCGTGGAGATCGCCACCCTGCGACTGCTGGCCGGCTCCCTACCCGGCAAGAGCGAGCGCGAAGCCCTGGCCTGGGCCGCCGCGAACCGCGACGCCGTCGCGGCCGAATGGAATCGGACCAACGCCCGCTTCCCGATTGCCTGAGGAGGTTGCCGTGACCGATCCCCTGCCCCGCATCTCCACCGTCATCGCCACGGGTCCCACCAGCCTCGGCGTGATGTGGTGCGACGACCGTTCCGATCGCGTGGACCTCGCCGGATGGATCGCCACCGGCGGGGAGATCCTGTCGCCTCTGAGCGATTACGCCCTGTTCGCCACGGTCCGGCTAGGGGATCACGGGACCTGCGTGGAATGGGGCGGCGAGGACGGCGACCTCGCCATCGATGCCCATCATCTCAGGCTGATCGCGGATGAGCAGCGGCGGTTCGGCGGCGCAGAGGTCGCTGCCTGGCAGGCGGCCGCCGGACTGTCGAACCAGGAATCCGCGGATTTCCTCGGCCTCTCGCTGAGCACGTGGAACGCCTACAAGGCGGGCATCAGCGCGGTGCCGACTCCCGTGGCGATGGCGTGTCGGGCGGCCCTGCGCGACCCGATCCTGCTCCATGCCCACTATCGGCCGCGCAAACGGGGCCGCCCGCGCCGCGTGGGCGCCCCCAGCGCAGCGTAGGGTTGCGCGGTCCGCCAGGCAGAGACCGCGACACACTGAGACTCCGGCGGCCGAGAACGGAAGAGGACTGAAACCCGCAACCGCGCGTCGCTGCCGACGATCGATGCGGCAGTCTCACGCAGCGTCGCAGAACCTTCGGAACCGGGACCCCGCCTTCCCGCGGACGAGTCGTCTCACCAGATCAAGACATCACGGTCCACCAGACAAGGACGACGCCATGCGCAGCTCTGCAGCCCTCCTCCTCGCCGGCCTCGCGGTTCTCGCCGCCGGTCCGGCCCTCGCCCAGGTCTCCTCCCGCGGCGTCGACAGCCTCAACGACACGAACGAGCGCCTCTCCACCCGCAGCGAACTGCGCGGCATCGAGCAGCGCCAGCAGTTCGACACCAACCAGACGCGGATGCAGATCCAGCGCAGTGACCTGTTCCGGCCGAGTGCGCCCGCCGCCCCGATCGTGGTTCCGGGCCGCCGCTGAGGCCGAACGGCCGGGCCGGGCGCACCGTGCAGGCCCTGGCGCGCACCGGCCTTCCCTGTGCTATGTGCGCCGGCGGGGCAGGTCCCGGCCCGGGTGACGAGGCGGAACAGAGACGGTGCGTGACATCCTGACCGCGCTGGCGGGCGCCGTCATCCTGCTCCTCGTCGCGGCCCTCGCCGTTCCGCCCTTCGTGGCCTGGGAGGGCTATCGTGGCACGCTCGACCGCACGATCGCGCGCTCCCTCGGAATCGCGGCGCAGACCGAGGGACGCATCGGCCTCCGTCTCCTGCCCTCGCCGCGCCTGAAGCTCGACCGCCTGCGCCTGGGCCCGGGCACCGGCGCTGCGCCGGGGGCCGCCCTCGACCAGCCCCAGCTCGACCTGCAGTGGATCAAGGCCGAGATCGCCCTGGCGCCGCTCCTGAAGGGCGAGATCCGCTTCACCGAGACGCGGGTCGGCCGGGCTGAGGTCAAGCTTCCCGTCACCGACGGCGAGGCGATCCTGCTGCCCGCCCGCGGCCTCTCGGCCGCCCTGCGGCGCGACCTCGCCATCGAGGACCTGTCGATCCGGCAGTTCGTACTGACGACCCAGGTGCCGGCGACGGGTCGGACCGAGCAGTTCTACGCCGAGGCCCTGCAGATCTCGGCGCCCGCCCTCGCCGGCCCCTGGCGGGCCGAGGGGACGAGCCGGGGCGTACCCTTCCGCGTCTCCACGGGCGAGATCGACCCCGACGGCGTTAGCGTGAAGATCGCGGGCGGCGGCGACACGCAGCCCCGTTTCGAGGCCGACGCCCGCATCGGCCTCTCCCCCGCGGGCACCGGCACGGGCGGGCGGCGCCTGGTGGCGGCGGTGGCCGAGGGCAGCGCCCGGATCGTCGTCGGGCCGCCGGTCCAGGCGGCGGGCGCCTATCTCCCCTTCTCCCTCGCCGGCAAGTTCAAGGGCCGCGGCCTGACGGCCCGGTTCACCGACGTCGCCCTGGAGATCGATCCCGGCGGGCAGGCCCTGCGGCTCGGCGGCACGGGCCAGATCGACCTCAAGCAATGGCGCGGGGCCCTCGCCCTCTCCGCCCGGCGCCTCGACCTCGACGCCTTCCTGACCTCGGCGGCCGGGCAGGCGCTGATCGCCCGCGGCGTGCCGGCCACCGGCGGTCGCAACGGGCTCGGGCTGCCGATCATGGTCGACCTCGACCTCACGGTGGACAGCGTGGTCCTCGGCCTCGACGAATGGTCGGGCCTCGGCGCCAGCGGCACCCTCGACCGCACGGGCGGCGTGGTCCTGCGCCGCCTCGACGCGACCGCCCCGGGCGCCGCGGCCCTCGGCGCCAGCGGCGAGATCGACACCGAGGCGGGCGCGCGCTTCACCGGGCACCTGTCCCTGGACACGCCGGCCTCCGACGGGTTCGGCCGCTATCTGCGCCGCCTCGGGCTCGAGGGACCGGCCGTGGCGGTGATGGACGGGCGCCCGGTGCAGCTGACCACCGACCTGTCGGTGGCGGCAGGCACGGTCTCCCTGCGCAACCTGCGCCTCGGCCTGGGCGAGGCCCGCATCACCGGCAACGCCCGCTACACGGCGGCGGAGGGCACGGAGCGGGGACGCTTCGACGCGCAGCTCGCCGCACAGGGCCTCGACATCGCCGCCCTGCCGGTGCTGAGCGGCACCCTCGCCGATCTGCGGGGCCACGATGTCGGGATCACCCTCCAGGCCCGGGAGGTGCGCTACGGCCCCGCCGGAGCCCAGTCGGGCAACGGCACGATCGCCGCGAGCATCCAGTCGGACGGGCCGAGCCTCGTGGTCGACAGCCTCGACATCACCGATCTCGCCGGAGCCAATGCCAAGCTCTCGGGCCGGATCAACCCGGACGGCACGGGGCGGATCGCCGGCCAGGTCTCGGCGGCGGTCGCCGCCCCCCTGTTCGCCCTGCTCGACCGGGTCTGGGTGGCGGAGGCCCGCCGGGTCCCGGCCTTCCTCCGGGCCGGCGCCCTCGACCTCGCCGTCAGCCTGGAGCGGGATGCGGGCGCCGCCGACACGCTGCGGGTCGGCGCCCGGGGCAATGCCGCCGGCGGCACCCTCGATCTCGACCTTCTGAGCCGGGCGGGCCGCATCGACACCCTCGATCTGACCATCGCGACGGCGAACGCGGCCCCCTGGTTCGGACGCACGGACATCCCGGCCCTGCGCCGGCCCGGCCGCCTGCGCATCACGGGGGCGCCCGCCCCGGCCGACGGTCCCGGACAGTCCCCCGGCCTCGCCCTGCGCCTGAGCGGGACGATCGCCGACATCTCCGTCGCCACGGTGCAGCCGGTCGTCCTCGACGCCGCCGACCCCCTGCCCCGGGCAGGCGAGCTGCAGGTCGGCCTGCCCGACCTGGCGCCGCTCCTCACCCTGGCCGGCAGCGCCACGGCGATCCCCGGCCCCCTGCCGGCCGAGCTCGGCCTGCGTCTGTCGCGCACCGGAGCCGAGGCGCGCCTCGGCCTCGTCGGCCGAATCTCCGGCCAGCCCGTCTCGGCGGACCTGACCGCCGGACCCGATGGCGCGATCGGCGGCAGCGCGACCCTGACCCGGCTGTCCCTGCCGCTGCTCGCCGGCGCCGCGATCCTGCCGACCGAGGCCCCGCGCGGACCCGGACAGAGCCCCGCGAGCGCCCGCTTCGCGCCGGTTCCGACGGGGCGTCCGCCGGTCTCCCTCAGCCTCCGGGTCGACAGTCTCGACCTCGGACGCGGACTCACCGCCACCGGCGCGACCCTCGGTGTCGCCCTCGACGGCGAGACCCTGACCCTGCGTGACCTCGACGCGACCCTCGCCGGTGGACGCGTCGCGGGACGCGCGACCTCGACACGTCAGGGCGGCGCCGCCGCGCTCTCCGGCGAGGGCCAGATCACCGATGCGGAGATCCCCGGTCTGGTCGGGGTCGGACCGGTCGCGGGTCGGGTGACGGCCCAGCTGCGCTTCGGCAGCTCGGGCGAGAGCCTCACCGGAGTGATGAACAATCTCGGCGGCAGCGGCACGCTCACGCTCGCCGGCCTCAGCCTGCCGGGCGCCGATCCCTCCGGTCTCGACCGGGCGCTCGGACGGGCTCTGGCGGAAGACGATCCCCTGCGCGAAGGCCGGCTGCAGGCCCTCGTCGTCGAGGAACTCGGCGCAGGACCGCTGACCGTGGCGGGGCCGGTCACGGCCCCCGCCAGCCTCGTCGGCGGCAGCCTGCGCGCCGGTCCGCTGACGCTCGCCCTCGGCGCCGCGCGCTGGAGCGGCACCCTCGGCATCGACCTGCGGGACGCGCGACTCGATGCGCGCGGAACGCTCGTCGCCGGCCAGGCGCCCAAGGGCTGGAGCGGGGCGAACCCGTCGATCCAGCTCGGCTTCGCCGGTCCGATCCGCAATCCCGAGCGCAGCGTCGATGCCGGACCGGTGACCAACGGGCTGGCCGCCCTGGTGCTTCAGCGCGAACTGGAGAAGATCGAGCTGTTCGAGGCCGATCAGAGCGAACGCCTGCGCCGCCGCGCCCGCATCGAGATGGACAAGGCCCGCGTGCTCGCCATCAAGGCCGCGGCGGACAAGCTGGCGGCCGAGGAAGCGGCGCGCCAAGCACGCCTGCGGGCGCAGCAGGCGGCCGACGAAGCCGCCCGTGAGGCGCAGGCGCGCGAAACCGAGGCTGCGCGTCGCCCGCAGGCTCCGGAGGCCAATCCTCCGCAGCCCGAAGCGGCACCGCAGCCTTGATGCGGCTCCTCAGGCCTTGCCGACGGCCAGCAGGGCGAAGGCCTGGATCAGACCGACCTCCTCCAGGCGGTCGAAGCGACCGGCGGCGCCGCCGTGGCCGGCCTCCATGTTGATGCGCAGGAGGATCGGACCGCCCCCCGTCATGGTCGCCCGCAGGCGCGCGACCCACTTCGCGGGCTCCCAATAGGTGACGCGGGGGTCGGTCAGCCCGCCGAGCGCCAGGATCGCCGGGTAGGCCTTGGCCGCCACGTTGTCGTAGGGGGAGTAGGCCAGAATGGTCTCGAAGGCCGTGACGCTCTCGCCCGGGTTCCCCCATTCCGGCCATTCCGGCGGCGTCAGAGGCAGTTCGCCGTCGAGCATGGTGTTCAGCACGTCGACGAAGGGTACGTCGGCGACGATGCCCGCGAACAGCTCCGGCGCGAGGTTGGCCACCGCCCCCATCAGCATCCCGCCGGCGGAGCCGCCATGGGCCACGATCCGGCCCTGTGCCGTATAGTTCGCATCGATCAGCGCCCGGGCGCAGGCGACGAAATCCGAGAAGGTGTTGGGCTTCTTCTCGCGCTTGCCGTCGAGATACCAGCGCCAGCCCTTTTCGGTCCCGCCGCGGACATGCGCGATGGCGTAGACGAAGCCGCGATCGACCAGCGAGAGAAGGTTGGTGCGGAAGGCCGCCGGCATCAGCGTGCCGTAGGAGCCGTAGCCGTAGAGCAGCAGCGGCGCCGATCCGTCGAGGGCGCAGTCGCGCCGGTGCAGCAGCGAGATCGGTACGGTCTCGCCGTCCGGTGCCGTGGCGAACAGGCGCCGGGTGACGTAATCCTCCGGGTTGTGTCCGCTCGGGACGGTCTGGCGCTTGCGTAGCTGCCGGGCCCGGGTGACGCAGTCGTAATCGTAGGTCTCCGCGGGCGTCGTCATCGACGAGTAGGTGAAGCGGATCACCGCCGTCTCGAATTCATGTCCGGGCTGCAGGCCAAGGGAATAGGCCTCCTCGGCGAAGGCGACCACGTGCTCGTTGCCCTTGGTGTCGCGCACGACGAGACGCGGGCGGGCGTTCTCGATTTCCAGACGCACGAGATGATCGGCGATCACGTGCTGGTGGCGGATCATCACACCGGGGCGGTGGGCGATCACGTCGGTCCAGTTCTCGCGGCCGGGCGCCTCGACCCGGGCGGTGACGATCTTGAAGTCCTCGGCGCCGTCGGCATTGGTGAGGATGAAGAGGTGGTTCGCCCAGTTCTCGACCGAGTAGATCAGCAGCGGCTCACGCGGCTGCACCACGGTCAGGGCGCCCTCCCCCGTCCGACGGTCGAGGAAATGAACCTCGGACGTCTCATGATCGCTGGCGGTGACCGCCAGGAAATCGCCCGATTGGGTCTCCTCGATATGGACGAAGAAACCGGAATCGGCCTCTTCATAGACGAGGGTGTCGGCATCCTGCGCGGTGCCGATGCGATGGCGCATCACCCGCGCGGGGCGGTGGTTGTCGTCGACCGCGACGTAGAAGAACGCGCGACCGTCGGCGGTCCAGACCACCTCTCCGGTCGTCGCCTCGACGCGGTCCGGCAGATCCGCGCCGCTCTCGAGATCTCGGATCCGGATGCCGTGCAGTTCCGAACCCTTGGTATCGGCACTCCAGGCGAGCAATCGGTGATCGTCGGAATGGACTGCCGCCGCGATTTCGAAGAAAGCGAGGCCCTCGCCCTCGCGGTCGCCGTCGATGAGGATGACCTCTCCCTCTTCGGGGCCGCCATCGGCTGCGGTCTCGGCTCCCTGCCCGGGGATCACAACGACGGTGCGGGGCCGCCGGCAAACGAGCGGATGCTGTCCGCCCTCACGATGCCGGGTGTAGTAGGCGAAGGGCCCGTCCGGCTCGGGCACGCTGCTGTCGTCCTCGCGGATGCGAGCACGCATCTCGGCGACGAGGGTCTTGCGCAGCGTCGCCGTGCTCGCCAACGCGGCTTCCGAATAGGCGTTCTCGCTTGCCAGATGGTCCCGGATATCGGCGGGAAGGGTGCTCGGGTCCTTGAGGACGTCCCGCCAATTTTCGGCTTTCAGCCAAGCATAGTCGTCACGGATCACCCGGCCATGAACTTCGTAGGTGTGCGGACGCACTTCCGTGACGGGAGCGGCGGCTGAAACCGAGATGTTGGTTGACTGGGAGGCCATCGCAAAAAATCCTGGCGCGGAGTCGAGACACGGGGCGGTGTCGCTCCATGTTGTCGTGCCATGTGGCGCGGACGCGATCGGCAAGCAAGCGTTCGACGGTCGAAGGAGCGACCCGACCTTTGCCACCGGCGCCTGCGGCAATCCGTCTGGGAGATCAACGCGGAATCGTGCTCGGCCGGCTGAACGTGAAATTCCCCGAAATCGGCATGGTTGAACTATTATTCTCACCGGTTGCTTGATATTGTCGAAGTGCGCACGCACGTCTTGCGAGGTTGCGCAGAATAGAATACGAAGACAGCATAGCGGGCGAAGTTGCTGCGCATTCTATAGCGCGCACGGATCAGACGGTGACGCTGGGGAGTCGATCCGCGGAACGAGCCATCACCGACGCCAAGGCGGTCGGACTGCTGGGTACCTTATCAGTGCATCGCGTCAGGAGAGTTCTTCCGATTATGAACGATATCGAAAACTCCGCGGATTTTGTCGAGCTGACTGTCGACATCGTATCGGCTTATGTGAGCAATAACCCGGTGCCTCCCGGCGAATTGGCCCAGTTGATCACGCGCATCCATGGGGCTCTGACGCAGATCGCCAGCGGACAAATCGAATCCAAGGCGTCTGCCGCGCCGCTTCAGCCCGCGATTTCCGTCAAGAAGTCGGTGACGGCCGATCACATCGTCTGCCTGGAAGACGGGCGGACCTTCAAATCGTTGAAGCGTCATCTGCGCGCCAAGTACGACATGAGCCCCGAGCAGTACCGCGCCAAGTGGGGGCTGCCGCCGGACTACCCCATGGTCGCCCCGAACTACGCCAAGGCACGCTCCGACCTCGCGAAGGCGATCGGTCTCGGACAGACCCGCAACGGGAACTACGACGAGGCGGCCTGATCCGGCCCCGCTCCGGAGATCCTGCTTTCTCCGGAGCCAGTCTCGGCGTTCGAAGACGCCACGGTCGCATCGTGGCCGGCGTCTCTCGCACGCGACCCGCCGCCGGCGAAAAAGCCGTCAAGACTTGAACTAGGATATTTTTCCCGTACCATCTAGCAACGGTGGCCGCCGCCCTTGTCCCGAGTACTGGAACAAACCATGAACATTGATCGGACTTTTCCGTCGATCGTCGCTGTTGGCCCGGTTCGGGCGCCTCGCACCGGCGCAGCACAGGTCCCAGTCCCGCGCCTCGGCACCGGGACGATGAATCCCGAATCTCGGCGGATGCTCAATGCCCTGGCGCAGGAGGGCGCCTACGCCCTCCCCGATCCCACCGAGAGCGAAGGCTGGATCGTTCGCGAGGGAGGCGCCGGCATTTCCCTCGGGGGCGGCCGCTTCGGGCAAGGTGCGGGCGCCGAGCTTCTGGCGCAGGATCTGGCGGAGCGCGGTTCGGGACGCAGGGCCCGATTGACGATCAGCCCGGCGGGGCGGGCCAGGATCCGGCGGGAGCTCGCCGGCGCGCAGACACCCTACCTCGCCCAGCATCTCGATCTCGTCGGCACCGCAGGCGAACCGGACCGACCGGCCCGCGACGCCTCCGAGAGTCCTCTGGCCTGGATGGCACGGCGTCGGGGTCGCGACGGCACGCCCCTCATCGATACGGCCTGCTTCGAAGCGGGCGAACGCTTGCGCCGCGATCTCACCGGAGCGGCGCTCCTGCCGCGGATGGGCCAGGATTGGAGCGGTGTGAAGGTCGATGGATCGGGACCGCGCGATCCTGCCGCCGGCTCCGACGCGATGCTGGCTGCGCGCCAGCGGGTCCGTTCGGCCCTCGATGCCGTCGGCAACGACCTGTCGGGCCTGCTGATCGACCTGTGCGGCTTCCTCAAGGGCCTCGAGCGGATCGAGGCGGAGCGGCGCTGGCCGGCGCGCTCGGCCAAGGTGGTGGTGCGCATCGCCCTGGCGCGGCTGGCCGAACATTACGGGCTGGAACGCGAAGCGGTCGGACCAGACCGGAGCCGTCCGCGCCTGTGGCGGGCGGCCTCCGACCCGGCGGCGCAGCAGGGCTGATGCTGGCCGCTCAGGCGGCTGTCAGGCGGATCGCATCCCGGTGGATGCGCTCCGCCATGGCACGGACGCCGTTGGAGCGCTTCGAGGTGAGGTGGGCCCCGAGACCGATCTCCTTGAAGGTCTGGAAGACGTCGACCTTGGCGATGTCCTCCGGCGCTTTGCCCTCGTGGAGGGCCATGACGAGGGCGATCAGCCCCTTGGTGATCACCGAGTCGCTGGTTCCGCGCAGATGGAGACGGGGCGGCGTCCCGGAGCGGTCGACGTGGGATTCGACCCAGACCTGGCTCTCGCAGCCGTGGACCCGATTCTCCTCGGTCAACAATTCTTCCGGAAACGGCGGCAAGGCGCGCCCGAGTTCGATCAGGTACTCGTAGCGATCCGGCCCCTCGTCGAGGATGCTGAAATTGTCGATGATCGTCTCGATGTCTGGCAGCATGGTCGGGGAAACGGCTCCTGTGCGGCGGCACCCCTGCGCATATAGTCCATGCCTGCGCCAATGCGATCCTCAGGCCGACTGCGCCAGCACCTCGGGCAGTTGCAGTTCCAGGGGCTCGGCGGGGGTGCCGATCCCCCTCACGGCGATCTCGGCCTGAGAGGCGTAGGCGGCGATCAGGCGGGGGCCGAGATTGGGAACTTCGAGCTTGCCGGGAGCGGCGCCCTCTCCCGCTCCGGAAACGATGCTGAGGCGCACGGGCCCACCGGCCGCCGCGTCGATCTGGATCGCGATGGTGCAGGCGACCGTCTCGGCGGTGGTGTCGAGGCATTCCGACACCACCTCGGCGACGATCATCCCGAGGGCGTTGGCGGTGCGCGGCTCGACCAGGCTGGTGCCGTGTCCGCCGACGGTGACGCCGATGCGCCCGGCCCGGCGCAGCTGACCGAGACCCGAGGCGAGCCGGTGCAGATAGTCGCGCAGGTCGATGGAGGCGATGTGGGGTGCTTCGTGCAGATGCTGCTGCACCAGCGCGATGGCGCGCACCCGCTGGCCCAGCGCCTCGAAGCTGCCCCGGCAGGGCGGCGGTGCGGCGCGGCCGTAGAGCCCGATCAGGCTGACCATGACCTGGAGGTTGTTGCGCACCCGATGGTAGACCTCGGCGAGAAGCGCCTCCTTCTCGACCAGGGCGCGCTCGGAATGCTCCTCGGCATGCTTGCGGTCCGTGATGTCGAAGCAGGTGCCGAGGAATCCGACGAAATCGCCGTTCTCGCGCAAGGGCTTGGCGGTATCAAGGAGCCAGCGGTAGGCCCCGTCGTGGCGCCGCAGACGGAACTCGGAGGTGAACGGTTCCTGCGCGGCGAAGGCCTTGGCCACGATGGCGGCATGGCGCTCCAGGTCGTCGGGATGCAGGCCCCGACGCCAGCCGTGACCAAGCTCCTCCTCGACCGAACGGCCCGTGAAGGCGAGCCAGGATTCGTTGTGGTGAACGGCGGCGCCCTGGGGATCAGCCCGCCACATCATCAGGGGCACGAAATCCGCAAAACGCCGGAACTCGCCGCAACCCATAACACTCACCGATGCCGCCTCGGTCGACGGTGTGTCCGCGGCCATGATGTTTCGATCCACCCGTTCCAAGCACCGGCCCCGCCAGAGCCAGCGCCGGTCAACGTGCCGGGCATGGGCCCGTTCCGATCCTACGTTGTGATGAGGGCCTTATCCTCAGGTGTCTGGGATGTGGCGGGACGGCACGGCCGTCAGAGCATGCTCGGCAGGATCCGGTCGGGTGGGCGATGCCCGTCCATGAAGGTCTTGATGTTGATGATCACCTTCTCGCCCATGTCGACGCGGCTCTCGTGGGTGGCCGAGCCCATGTGCGGCAGGAGCACGACCTTGCCGGCGCGGGCGAGCTTGACGAGGCGGGGGCTCACCGCGGGCTCCTGCTCGAACACGTCGAGGCCGGCGCCGGAGATGTCGCCGGCCTCCAGCAGGCGGGCCAGCGCGGTCTCGTCGATGACCTCGCCGCGGGCGGTGTTCACCACCACGGCCTCGGGCTTCAGGAGCTTGAGGCGGCGGGCGGAGAGCAGGTGGTAGGTGGCCGGGGTATGCGGGCAGTTCACGGAGACGATGTCGACGCGCGCGAGCATCTGGTCGAGGGATTCCCAATAGGTCGCGTCGAGGTCGCGCTCGATCTGGGCGGGCACGCGCCGGCGGTTGTGATAATGGATCTGGAGACCGAAGGCCTTGGCCCGGCGGGCCAGGGCCTGGCCGATCCGGCCCATGCCGACGATGCCGAGGCGCTTGCCGGTGATCCGGCGGCCGAGCATCCAGGTCGGCGACCAGCCGGTGGTCCAGGCGTCGTCCGGGATGATCCGGGCGCCCTCGGTGACCCGGCGGGCGACGGCGAGGATCAGCGCCATGGTCATGTCGGCGGTGTCCTCGGTGAGGACGCCGGGGGTGTTGGTGACGGTGATGCCGCGCTCCAGGGCCGCGGCCACGTCGATGTGATCGACGCCATTGCCGAAATTGGCGATCAGCCGCAGGTTCGGGCCGGCCTGGGCGAGGAGGCCCGAATCGATCTCGTCGGTCACGGTCGGGACCAGCACGTCGGCCTCGCGCAGGGCCGCCATCAGGGCGTCGGGCGCCATCGGGGCATCGTCGGTGTTGAGCCGGATCTCGAAGAGCTCGCGCATCCGCGTCTCGACGACCTCGGGCAGACGCCGCGTGACGACCACCAGCGGCTTGCGCTTCAACGACGACATGCACCCTCCCCGCGAACGGCGTCGACCGGTCCGCATCCGACCCGGCCGGTCTCCGGCGCGATCTCCGATGCGGGGGCGGCGCCGCAGGCTTACCGTGCGTTAACCACGCACCGGTCAAGACATTCGAGACGACCGGGCCGGCGGCCGGAAGGCCGCGACCCCAGGGTCCTGTCGACCCTCAGGCCTCTCTACCAGAGAGGCCGCGGAACACAATGCACGCCGGGGCCGGCCGTCACCCTGCGGCTTGCTCCGGACAGCGTGAAGGATCACCGGACGATGCGCGCGCCTGCCCTGCTCCTCACCCTCGCGACCCTCCTGTCGGCCGGCGCCGCCGCGGCCGCCCCGGCGCCGGGGGCCGGGCCCGACGTCGCCCTGGGTCCGGTCACGAAGCTGCCGCTGCCGCGCTACGCCAGCCTGAAGACCGACCGCGTCAACCTGCGCGAGGGCCCCTCGAAGGACCACCGCACCCTCTGGGTGTTCCAGCGGGCCGGCCTGCCCGTCGAGATCGTGGCCGAGTTCGAGACCTGGCGCCGCATCCGCGATTCGGAGGGCACCGAGGGCTGGGTGCTGCACTCGCTGCTCTCGGGCCGGCGCACCTCCGTCGTCACCGCCGGCAAGGGGAGCGACAAGGGGGGCGAGAAGGCCCCGGTGCCGCTCTACGCCAAGGCCGACGAGGCCTCCGGCGAGGAGGCCCGCCTCCAGGCCGGCGTCATCGGCAGCGTCAAGGCCTGCACCGGCACCTGGTGCCGGATCATCGTGGCGATGCCCCAGCGGCGCGGCGATGTGGACGGCTACATCCGCCAGGACCGGCTCTGGGGCGTCTATCCCAACGAGAAGGTGGAGTAGGGCGCCCCGCGGCGCCCGCCGCTCTACGATTGCCGCATGAAGGTGTCGGGCGTGCCCGTGTCGTCGGCGACGAAGCGGATGTCGCGGGGCTCGCGCCGGGGCGTGTCGACGGAGAGGAACACCATCGGCTGCTCGAGGATCTCGGGGACCGAATGCACCACCCCGCGCTTGAAGAAGACCAGCTTGCCGGGGCCGACCTCCACGGGGGCCTCGTCGCCGAACGTCATCAGGCAGCGCCCGGACAGCACGTAGAGGTACTCGTCGCAGGAGGCGTGGCTGTGCGGCGGCGTCGGCCGGTAGACCCGGAACACCCGGGCGCTGGCCGCCGGATCGTCGGTGAAGCGGTGATCCGCCACCATGGTGTCGGAGGTCTCGGGCAGGCGCGCGGCCTGCTCCGCCACGTCGAAGACGCCGTGCGCCGTCAAGCTGTCTGCCCGCATCCTGTCCGTTTCCATGACCTGCATGTCCTCTTCTGCCCGTCGCCGTGAAGCCTCGATTACCTAGCCGAAAAATCACCGTCAGCGACTTGGGATTGAGGGATTGATCGCTGAAGTAGATTGCTATCCAGCGCCGCAGCCCAAGTGCTAGACGCCAGCTGTCCTACGGATCGGATACACTGTAATAAAGACAGATCATTAACTATAATATCTGTTATAGCAAGCAAGCTATCAGTGAAAGCATGAGCACAAGCACCAAAAATGGCGAGCAACGTTCAGTCACTCAGACAAATGAAATTTGAGCTCTAAGAGCAAAGCCAAGGACGTAACTCCTTCCTTGCTCTTCAGATGCGACTTACCAGCGTCCCAAATGAGACAGAAGCGAACTTTCGTGACAAGCACGCTCGCGGGAATTTTACCGCTGTCTTTTTTCTGCAATGCTCGATTGCGATTGGCGCGCCAGCTGAGACTTGCAGATGACTGAGTTCGTTTTTCCGCATTCGCTTGAGTACCCTGACAATCATGACATAACACTATCGGAAATAGCCGCAACACTAATTGCACAGGAAAAGCTATTACCGCTTGCCGCAGAAATCTTAGAGAGACTATATCCTGGATTTGAAGTTAGTAAAGTAAAGATAGATCTAGAATACGCACGTCGTGGCTCTTTGCAAGAAGCTTTTTTCGTTGCGATATTTGCTACTTATCAGAAGGACTTGGACAAGGCGGTCCCGAAGATGATTGAACAAATCTCAGGAATACAGTTCCCCGACGAATACAAGCCAGTATTGTCAATACTTTTTGTCGTTTTACTATACTTAGGCGCAAAAGCAATTACCAGTCGCCTCAGCAGGAAAAAAGAAGGCGACAAGGACACGACTCCAAATATTAATGGTGACTACAACACTATAATAAATATTGCATCAGGCTCACTTAATGTTAGTCCGAACGAACTTGAAGCTGCGGTTAAAGCAACAGCAACCCCTAAACGGCACGGCTTAATCGGAAGATCAGCTATTGACCTATTCCGACCAGCGAAGAAAGGGAGAGCTGGCCGCATTCGTGTTGGGGGAGCTCCCGAAATCAGCCGCGAGTCTGTGGCGGAATTTCCTGATGCGGTGACGTTGGCCGAACTTGAGGATGATACCGAGATCGAATCCTACTCTGACGTAATCCTCGAAGTCCGCGCAACTGACCGTGACAGAGCCGAAATAGGCTGGGCCGGCCGGCTTCATATTGGGGCGATGTCTACAAAGAGGCTTAGCTTAAAACTTTCTCCAAGCGTTGATCGGGAAGCCCTCTCGAAATTAGAGCGCGTGAAAGTCGAAGCGCTTGTCGAGAGCAGACGGATGAACGATGACACGCTTAAACCAATCCGTATACATGTCTTACGCATCCTAGATTAACCCTCAAATAGCGCTTACCGAATCAATTCATTTATTCAAACACTTAATCAGTGATAATTCTATTTGGTGCATTTACCCTGTCGGGTCACCCTCCCGGACCCAACGCAACCGTGATCAGGCTTAGGGGCTCATAACGTTACAACGTTGCAAAAAATCGAGTGCGCCCCGTTGACTTGCCGGCCGGCCACGGGAAAAGGTCCACCGGCCAAGGTTCCCGCGGGTCGTCGGCCCCGGGGGCGAAGAGGGACTTCGGGGTGCTCATCGGGGCGCTTCCGAAGCGGCCCCCGCACCTGTCGGCGGCGAGGTCCCGCCCTCCGGAGTCACCGGTGCATCGCACCGGGACGGCCGGGCGGGAGCGACGACCCGTGCGCCAGGAGGCGGCAGCCAGGATGCCTGCCTCGGGCAATGAAATGTCTCTCGGGCGGGGGTGTCCCGGCGGAGCGCTGGAACGGGCCGGGCTGCCGAGGCATCCGATCCCCGTGAGGGCACCCGCTCGGCCGTCGCTCGACAACCATGAGCGCCACCGGTGTCCCTCCGTCCGAGCCCGTCCGCCGCGAAGGCCGCGATCCCGAACCTGCCCCGCGCGGCCGAGGCGCGACGGCGGTCGGGGCGCCGGGGCTCGCGCTGCGCGCTCGCGGCGATGCTCTCGGCGGGTTCGCCGGCCCTGGAGGCGCGGGCGCAGGAGGCCGTCACCCTGGAGGAGCTGTCGGTGGAAGGGGCGGGCGGCGCCCCGGCCACGGGCGCGGCGGGCCTCGCCCCCGGGATCGGGCTGATCGGCCCGACGCCGGGTTACCGGGCCGACCGGGCGGTGAGCAGCACCAAGACCGACACGCCCCAGCGCGACGTGCCCCAGGTCGTCACCGTCGCGCCCCGCGCGGTGATCACCGACCTCGCCGCCACCCGGGTCGACCGGGTCTTCAACTACACGCCCGGCGTCGCCCAGCAGAATAATTTCGGCGGCCTGACGGTGTTCAGCTACGCCGTGCGCGGAACCACGACCTCGGAACTCTACCGCAACGGCTTCCCGATCAACCGGGGCTCGCCGCCGCCGCCCGACACCCAGAACGTCGAGCGCATCGAGGTGCTGAAGGGCCCCGGCGGCGGCCTGTTCGGGCGCAGCGACCCGGGCGGCCTCGTCAACGTCGTCACCAAGCAGCCGACGGCCGAGCGCTTCGTCGAGATGGGCGGCCTCTGGGGCTCGTTCGAGCAGTTCCGCGGCACAGTCGATGCCGGCGGCGCCCTCAACGCGGACGGCACGCTGCTCTACCGCTTCAACGTCGCGGGCGGCCGCCAGAACAGCTTTCGCGATTTCGTGGATGGCGACCGGCTCCTCGTCGCGCCCGTGGTGAGCTGGCAGGTCACGCCGGACACGAAGGTCACCGTCGAGACCGAGTTCCTGCGCAACCGGATCGTGTTCGACCGGGGCGTCATCGCGATCAACAAGCAACTGGGATTCCTGCCGATCTCCCGGTTCCTCGGCGAGCCGGGCCAGAGCACGTACCAGAGCTCGGACACGATGCAGGTTCGGGTCGAGCACCGCTTCGACGCCGATTGGCAGATGCGGCTCGCCACCCACTTCAACACCGGCTCGCTGGCCGGGGAATCGGCGGAGATCCGCGCCATCGCCGCCGACAACCGCACGGTGCTGCGCGACCGGAATGTTCGCGATTACCGCTGGGACACGGCGATCGGCCAGGCCGAGGTGGTGGGGCGCTTCGCCACCGGCGCATTCGGCCACACCGTGCTCCTCGGCTTCGAGCGCGAGAGCACCGACAGCCGCGTGGTCTACGAGCGCTCGAACTTCCGCCAGAGCCCCTACAGCCTCGACATCTACGATCCGCGCTACGGCCAACCTCTGCCGCCGATCACCATCCGGCGCAACAACCTCGAGCGGATCACCAGCACGGCCCTCTACGCCCAGGACCAGATCGCCCTCAGCCCCGAGTGGAAGGCCCTGCTCGGGGTCCGGTTCGACGTCTTCGAGCAATCCTTCCGCGAGCGCACCACGGCGACCCAGGTGGACCAGACCCGGGTGGCAGCCACGCCGCGCGCCGGCCTCGTCTACCAGCCCCTGCCGGAGCTCGCCCTCTACACCAACGTGGGCACCAGCTTCCGGCCCAATATCGGCCCCGACGCCTTCGCGGTGGCCCGCTCCGCGCCGTTCGAGCCGGAGACCGGCCTCGGCTACGAAGTCGGCGCCAAGCTCGACCTGTTCGGCGGCGCGCTCGGCCTGACGGCGGCGGCCTTCCGCATCGAGCGGCAGAACGTGCTCACGGCCGACCCCAACAACAGCGGCTTCTCCCTGGCGGCCGGCGGGGTGCGCAGCCAGGGCTTCGAGCTCACCGCCGCCGGCCAGATCACCCCCGAGATCCAGATCCTGGCGGGCTACGTCTACGCCGACGCCGTGGTCACGAAGGACACCGTGCTGCCGGTGGGCGCGCCGCTGATCAACATCCCGCGCCACTCCGGCAGCCTGCTCGCCGTGCACGAGGTGCAGGCGGGCCCCTGGAAGGGCCTCGGCCTCGGCGGCGGGGTGCGCGGGGTCGGCGAGCGGGCCGGGGACGCGGCGGGCTCCGGCTTCATGCTCCCGGCCTACATCGCGGTCGATGCCCTGGCCTATTACCGCTACGAGAACATGCGCTTCGGCCTCAACGTCGAGAACCTCTTCGACGCGACCTATTACGAGAGCTCGCTCAACGTCTTCCGGGTCTATCCCGGCGCGCCCCGGCGCTTCACCGGCACGCTCTCGGTGCGGTTCTGATGCGCCCCGCCCAGGCGTCCTCCGGCGCCGCCTCGCCCCCGGCCGCCGCCCGCCTCGCCGCGATCGACGCCCTGCGGGGCCTCGTCATGCTGCTCATGCTCGTCGACCACGTGCGGGAGTTCGTCTACCTGCACGCCCAGGTCCGCGACCCCATGGATCTCGGCCTCACCCCGCCGGACCTCGCCCTGACGCGGCTGACCTCCCACCTCTGCGCGCCGGTCTTCATCCTGCTCACCGGCCTCTCGGCCAGCCTCTACGCGCAGAAGCACGGCGACCGGGGCGCGGCCAGCGCCTTCCTGCTCAAGCGCGGCCTCCTGCTGATCCTGCTGGAGGTGACGCTGGTGAACCTCGCCTGGACCCGCAGCCTCCTGCCGCCGATCCTCTACCTGCAGGTGATCTGGGCCATCGGCCTCAGCATGGTGGCGCTCGCCGGCCTGCTCTGGCTGCCGCGCGCCGGCCTGACCCTCTTCGCCCTGGCGGTGATGCTCGGCCACAACGGGCTCGACGGGCTCCTGCTCCGGCCCGACGAGACCGGCTACGTCCTCTGGTCGATCCTGCACCAGCGCGGCGTCGTCGACCTGCCCTGGGGCGTGGCGCGGACCTCCTATCCGGTGCTGCCCTGGTTCGGCGTGATCGCGGCGGGCTACGCGCTGGGTCCGCTCTTCGCCGGCGGGGTCGCGCCGGCCAGCCGCCGCGCGGGGCTGCTGGCGCTCGGCGGCGCGGCCCTCGCCGCCTTCCTGATCCTGCGCAGCCTCGACGGCTACGGCGAGCCGGTGCCGTGGCGGCCGGGGGCGACACCGCTCCTGACCGCCCTCTCCTTCCTGAACCTGACCAAGTATCCGCCCTCGGCCGACTTCCTGCTGCTGACGCTGGGGCTCGGCCTCGTCCTCCTCGCCCTGTTCGAGGCCGTGCCGGCGCGACGCCTCGGCGGGCTGTGCGTCTTCGGCGGCGCGCCGCTGTTCTTCTACCTCGCCCATCTCTGGCTGCTGCGCCTGCTCCACGACGGCGCCCTGGCGCTCGGCCTCGGCGGCCCCTCCGGGCGGATCGAGGCGGGGGCGCCGTGGCAGATCTGGCTGGTCGCGGCGGCCCTGGCGCCGCCGCTCTGGCTCGCCTGCCGCTGGATGGTCGGCCTCAAGCGCCGCGCCGCCTGGCCCGGCCTGAGCTACCTCTAGCGCCGAGCCGTACCCCTAGAATAAAGTCCGAATATAGGATTTTATGTTTGACACCGCGACGCTCCTGAGGTATCAACAGGGCACGCTCAGGAAGTGTGAGTGGCGAGGGAGGCGGCGATGACCACGCTGGTGCCGATCGTCGCGTCGATCCGCGGGGCCGTCGAGGCGGCCATGCGCGAGACCCAGCGTCCCGTCACCGACATCGCGGCCGAGACCGGGGTGCGGGTCACCACCATCCGGACCTGGAACAAGCGCTACGGCTGGCGCCCCACGGCGGCGACGGCCTCCACGGCCTTCACCCCCGAGCGCTGGAAGCCGGCGCGGCGGGCGGCGGTGGCGCGGCTCTACCGCGAGGACTGGATCGACATCGGCGACCTCGCCGTGGCGCTGGGCGTGGCCCGGCACCGGGCCGAGGCCCTGTTCGCCCAGTGCGGCCTGGAGGGGCGCCGGCCCGGCGAGGTCGGGCGCGCCCTGGGGCCGGACGCCGACCCGCGAAGGATGCGGGCGGCGCTGCGGGCGCAGATCGCGCGCCAGATCCTGCATTTCGACGCGGCGCTGAACGGGGCGGCCGCCCAGGATTCCGACGGGGGCCGCGGCTTCGACAGCGCGCGCGTCCTGCGCGACCTCGGCGGCCTGAAGCGCCTCCTCGACGAGACCACGGAAGACGGGCGGGGAGGACGCGATGGGTCGGGTCTCGACGGGCCGGGCGGGAACGGCGACGGCCACCCGGCCGACGATCGGCCCACCGACGATCTGCCCGCCCTGCGCGCGGAGATCGCGCGCCGCGCTGAGGCGCTCGGCGGCGAGCGGGCGGATGCCAGCGCTGCTGGCGGACCTGCCGCCCTCCCAGATCCGGGCCCTGGCGACTGACTGGCTGCTGGCCGCCCGCGACGACCAGCTCCCGCCCTGCCCGGCCCTGGCGGACTGGACCACCTGGGCGGTGATCGGCGGGCGCGGCGCCGGCAAGACCCGCACGGGGGCCGAGTGGGTGCGCGCCCTGGCGCTCGGCGACCCGGCCTTCACCGCCCGGCCGGTCGGGCGCATCGCCCTCGTCGGCGAGACCTTCGCGGATGTCCGCGACGTCATGGTGGAGGGCCCTTCCGGCCTCCTCGGCCTGGCCGGGCGGCGGCCGCGCTGGTCGCCCTCGCGCCGGCGCCTGGAATGGGACAACGGCGCGGTCGGCCTCGCCTTCTCGGCCGAGGAGCCGGATTCCCTGCGCGGGCCCCAGTTCGGCGCGGCCTGGTCGGACGAGATCGCCAAGTGGCGCCACGCCGAGGCCGCCTGGGACATGATCCAGTTCGGCCTGCGCCTCGGGCACCGGCCGCGCGGGCTCGTCACCACCACGCCCCGGCCGATCCCGCTGCTGCGGCGGATCCTGGCCGATCCGCTCACCGTGGTCAGCCGGGCGCGCACCGCCGACAACGCCGCCAACCTGGCGCCGACCTTCCTGGAGGCGGTGGTGGGGCGCTATGCCGGCACCCGCCTGGGGCGCCAGGAACTCGACGGCGAGCTGATCTCGGACCGGGCCGACGGCCTCTGGACCCGGGACGGCCTGGAGGCCGCCCGCGTCCCGGCGGCGCCCGCGGAGCTGCGCCGCATCGTGGTGGCGGTGGACCCGCCGGCCTCCTCGAAGGCTGGGGCGGATGCCTGCGGGATCGTCGCCGCCGGCCTCGACGCCAGCGGCCACGCCTACGTGCTGGCCGACGCCACCTTGGCCAGGGCCGCCCCCGAGGCCTGGGCCTCGGCCGCGCTGGCGCTCTACCACCGCCTGGCCGCCGACAGCCTCGTGGTCGAGGTCAACCAGGGCGGCGAGATGGCCACCGCCGTCCTGAACCAGGTCGATGCCGCGGTGCCGGTGACGGCGGTGCGGGCCACGCGCGGAAAGTACCTGCGGGCCGAGCCGGTCTCGGTGCTCTACGCGCAAGGGCGCGTCCACCATGTCGGCGCCCTGCCGGCGCTGGAGGACGAGCTCTGCGATTTCGGGCCGGACGGCCTCTCCTCCGGCGCCTCGCCGGACCGCCTCGACGCCCTGGTCTGGGCGCTGACGCACCTCCTCCTGCGCCGCGGCCCCGAGCCGCGCATCCGGCGCCTCTGAGCGCCCCCGATCCGTTCCCCGCGAGGCCCCGATGGCGAACCTCCTCTCCCGGCTCGTGCGCCGCGCCGCGCCCGCCACCAAGGCGGCCCCCCTCGCAGGCCCCCTCGGAGGCGTCGGCGTCGCCTTCTACGGCGAGGGCCGGGCTTCCTGGACGCCGCGCGACATCGGGGCGCTCGCCCGCGAGGGCTTCCAGCGCAACGCCATCGTCCACCGGGCGGTGCGGCTGGTGGCCGAGGCCGCCGCCGCCCTGCCGCTCGGCCTGGTGGGGGCGGGCGCGGCCGGACCGCATCCCCTGGCGGCGCTGCTGGCCCGGCCGAACCCGCGCCAGGGCGGCGCGGCGCTCCTCGAATCGCTCTACGGGCACCTGATGGTCTCGGGCAACGCCTACCTCCAGGCGTCGGGCCTCGACGGCGTGCCCCGCGAGCTCCATGCGCTCCGCCCCGACCGGATGCGGGTGGTGGCCGGTCCCGACGGCTGGCCGGCGGCCTACGATTACGCGGTGGGCGGGCGCACCCTGCGCTTCGACCAGGGCGGGGACGGCGTGCCGCCGATCCTCCACCTCACCCTGTTCCACCCCACCGACGACCATTACGGCCTCTCGCCGATGGAGGCGGCGGCAATCGCCCTCGACATCCACAACGCGGCGGGCGCCTGGAACAAGGCGCTCCTCGACAACGCGGCGCGCCCCTCCGGCGCCCTGGTCTTCGCGACCCAGAGCGGCTCCACCCTGAGCGACGCGCAATTCACCCGCCTCAAGGGCGAGCTCGAGGCGAACTACCAGGGCGCCGGCAATGCCGGCCGGCCGCTGCTGCTGGAGGGCGGCCTCGACTGGAAGCCCCTGGCGCTCTCGCCCAAGGACATGGATTTCGTCGAGGCCAAGAGCGGGGCCGCCCGCGAGATCGCGCTGGCCTTCGGCGTGCCGCCCCTGCTCCTCGGCCTGCCCGGCGACAACACCCACGCCAACTACGCCGAGGCCAACCGCGCCTTCTACCGCCAGACCGTGATCCCCCTGGTGCGGCGCACGGCGGAAGCCCTGGCCCAGTGGCTGGAGCCGGCCTTCGGCCCCGCCCGCCTGGAGCCCGACCTCGACGCCATCGAGGCCCTGGCCCCGGAACGCGAGAGCCTGTGGCGCCGGGTCCAGGCGGCGGACTTCCTCACCGAGGCGGAGAAGCGCGAGGCAGTGGGCTACGGGCCGATGCCGGGCGGGTGAGCGAGATCGGTCCGCGCGAAGTCGTCGCCCTTGTAGAGGAGGGACGCGCCGTGGGCCCGCGCGCAGGCATAGGCGTGGCAATCGCCCATGTTCAGGGCGGCCGGGTGCCGGCCCTTGCCGAAGCGGTCATAGGCCGCGATGGCGAGGTCGGACTCGGCTTCCCCGAGGGGCACGAAGCGGATGGCGCCGGCCTCGAGGTAGAGGCGCACCTGCGCCCGGGCCGCCTCCACCGTGAAGGCGTAGCTGCGAACGAGGCCGGCCACCGTCTCCCAGACCGAGAGGGCGGAGCACAGGCGATCCGCGTCGGCCTCCAGCCGGTCGCTCAGGGCATCGGCCTCCGGTTCGCCGGTGATGATGGCGATCAGGGCGGAGGCGTCGACGAAGATCGTCACGCGCCGCTCAGGTCGTCGAAGAACGCCTTGTCGGCCGCCTGGCCCGTCGGCGCCGGCAGCGGATGGCGGGCGCGCAGCGCGGCGAACCGCTCGCGCAAGGGCACGACGGGGGCGATCCGGGCGAGCTCCGCCGAGACGGCCCGGTGGACCGCCTCCGATTTCGTGACCCCGGCCGTCTCGGCGAGACGCGCGACCAGCGCCGCCGTGCGGTCGTCCTTGATGTAGAGCGGCATCGGCGCCTCCGAATATCCCTTGCTGCGACGAGGATATCCCACCCCTGGCCGGCTGTCACCGGACCTTGTCAGCGGAGTCTCCCATGGACGGCCATTTCACCGGCTATGCCAGCCTGTTCGGCGTGCCCGATCTCGGGCGCGACGTGGTGGCGCCGGGCGCCTTCGCGGCGAGCCTCGCGGCGCGGGGCGTCGCGGGGGTGCGGATGCTCTGGCAGCACGATCCGGCCGAGCCCGTGGGGCGCTGGCTCTCCCTGCGCGAGGACGGCCGCGGCCTGCGGGTGGCGGGCGCGCTGAACCTCGCCGTCCAGCGCGCCCGCGAGCTCGACGCGCTCCTCGGG